>JAEWIG010000323.1 GCA_023387295.1 Bacillota bacterium
CATACACCCTGTGCAGACCTTCGACCAGTGTCCATTTTGTTAGCATCCAGCTTACCAATAAAGCCATTTACAAATTTTATCGATGAATTAGCATAGTAATCTATGATTTGGTTAATGTTCAGTTCCACTTCTTCACTTCCCTGTATTAACCATCTTATTGAAAATGATTATCACTCTCTTTATTATAGCAATCGATTGAAAGTGAGGAAAGTACTTTTTGACAATATTCAATTAACATCTATATTATCTATAATATCAAACAAGGTTATTCGATAGGATGAAGGCAACTTTTTAAATAGTTATTAACCTCTAATTCCATAACAATTCCGTGAACTGGTCCTGTCGTATCTACTTCACCATTTAAGAAAAAACCAAAGGATTCATATAAATTTTGAGCCAGTTTATTCTCTGGATGAAGGCTCAAGAAGATTTTTTCACATGAATACTGTTGGTGTATCTGTTGAATCAATAAGGGCATAAACCTTTTGGCGTAGCCTTTTCCTTGGTATCGGTAATCAATCATAAAACGATCTAACCATGCGCTTTTAGTCGAACTCGATGGCCACCCATACATGGCATAGCCAACAAGTGTTTCATCATCATATAAACCAACTGATTTCCACTTTTTCTCAAACTGTGACTCCGCTAAAGAGTACGCATTACTTTCAATAAATTGAGATTGTTGTTCAGCTACAGATAATTCAGCAACAGAACGCCAATTGTTTGCTGTTACTTCACTGATGTGAAGAGACATATTTCCATCTCACTTTCTATTTTTATCATGAACTATTTTACAGGATTTCTTTCTTATATTATATTTTCTTTCAACCATTACATGTAACTTTGAAATAAAAAAAGTTGATCAAAGACACTTCAAAACATATAAAACCCATACGGAAAATCCGTACGGGATTATATGTTTTACCATTTAGTTCTCTTGTTATTTCTTTACTTTGGAAATGGTCATTCCATCACCTAGCGGAATGATCACAGATTCTAATTGAGGATGATTGGCCACTGTTTCATTGAATTTTTTCATTACTTCAGTATATCGTTTAGGTTTAGCTTCCTGATTTGCAACACTACCACCCGCGAGTACATTATCGGTGACGATTAAAGCTTCCGATTCCGCTAGTCTAATACAATATTCCAAGTAATTCTCATAATTCTCTTTGTCAGCATCGATAAAGAAAAAATCAAATCGCTTATTTTCTCCAACTAGTTTTTCAAGACTTTGCAAGGCTTCCCCAGTCATATATGACACTTGATTACCAAAACCAGCTTTTGATAAATTACTATGTGCTAGTTTTGCGTACTCCTCCTCTAATTCAAGAGAAGTTAAATTTCCTTTTTGACCAAATCCCCTAGCAAGGCAAATCCCGCTATAGCCACCAAGAGCCCCTATTTCCAAAACATTTTTTGCCCCTGAAATGGATACAAGCATCGTTAGAAGTTTTCCAGAGGAAGGAGATACCGATATGGACGGCATTCCGTTTTCTTTTATAGACGAAATAACTTCCTCCAAAAGATCATCTTGGTTATAAAATACTGAATCAATATAACTATTAATTTGCTTCATTACATCATTCCTTCCTCATCGATATCTAGAGATTTTTTAGCAGCTAATAAAGAACTTTCCTCCTCATCTGTATTATTATTTGTTTCTATTTCTTCAGATTCATAGAGTTCAAATAATTGAACAAACTCGCTAATTACCTGCTCGATTGCTTTTAATTCACCTGCTATGACTGGATTAATGGACTGGAGTTCTGGTGAATTTAATTGTTGCTTAAGTGTTGAACGCTTAATATTCAACATCTCTAAAAACGCTATCGCTCTTCCTCGACGAAATGTTTTTGCACCATGTTTATGGTGGCCTTTTCGTTTATTACCTTCTCCCATTTGATGCTTTTCTTTGTGACGTCCTTCATGTCTCATTAAAAAAATCTCCTTTTGTATACAAATGTATACGAATAATATATTTAAATTGTATACGTTTGTATACAAAATATCAATATCTGTAACACCATTATTCTCCACCAAAAAAAATCATTACAATTAAAGAAAAGACGGTTTAAACATTTATATAAGTATTGACTACAACCATAATTGTATATACTATATAGTTGTAGTGTGAATTGTATACACAATTTATACTGAGTCCATTAAATGAGATAACGAATTAATCTTGGCCAAACAGTAAATAAAAAGAATTAATCAGGAGGATGGAAAATGTTTCGATTTGCACTAGCAAGTATTGGCGGGTTTTTTCTTATTTTTATAGAAATATATATAGTTATATGGTTAAAAGGTTATTACACAATTGATATTGGTGGGATAGGTCCCTTCATGAAAATATGGGCATTGAATTTCTTCTTTTTATTTACGATGTTTTCTCATATTCAACTATGGATTAATGAGAAAGAAGCAGAAGGTAGGAAAACATTCATTAATTAATCCAACTCTTCACGAAATGAGTACCCAGTATTTGTTATAGTTAATATGGTAAAACTTTTTGAGTAGGCCGATTATTGACCGCTTATTTTTGATAACCATAAAAATTGGATGTGATGTAAGATTAAGAAGATTATTGGGAGATCTGCTAACAAAAAGTATCTAATGGAGCAGAAGATTTTCGAGGCTGGCATGAGACTTTTTCAAGAAAAAGGCTTTATAAATACAACTCTACAAGATATTTGCGAAAAAGCTGGAGTTTCTAAGGGAACAATCTTTAACTACTTCACCTCTAAAGAAGATATTCTTGGAAAGTTTGGCCGAAATCAGGCGAAATTAGTAAAGCAATTTGCTGATCAGTTATCTCCTTCTATGAACACAAGGGATAAAATTGTAGCCGTCTTGCTTGAAGATATAAGGTTAGTAAAAGAATCTGAATTTAATGCCAAAACCGCTCTAAAGGGAATTTCAGAGGGCGGCGATGAAGTTTATCAATTTGAAATGAAGAACAGAAAAGAATTAGCTAACATCTATCAAGAAATATTAAAATCGGGGCAAAAATCAAATGCATTTAACGAATCTTTAATTGCAGATTTAATTGTCACCATCTACTTTCATGTATTAGATGACTATTTTTATCGAAATGATCGGATCGGGGAAATTGAGAAGTCCCTCGTTGAATCTGTGAATATTTTATTTAATGGCATTAAAGACGACTTTGAGTAGAAAAGCAGACCGCCTTTAACACAGTCAAAGTACAAATACTCCCTGCTTCAAAGAAAGCCACTTGATGATTAGTATAACGAAACAGGTATTAAATCACATAAAAAGGTGTGGTATCCAATGATACGGAAGTTGGGGATAATTTCGCTTTCTGCACTTTTAATTTTAAGTTTAGTTGCTTGTTCGGGGGGTTCCTCTGTAATAACAATAGGAGATATTAAAGCTTCTGAAAATTCAATGACCGGGGAATACCATAGTTTTTCAGGCTATTACTTTAAAAAGGTAAAACTTAAAGAGGGAGAAACCCTAAAAGTAAAATTTTCAGCAGAAACTGAAAAAGGCAATCTGATTGCAAAAGTGATAGACTCTGAAGGTGAAACAATTAAAACATTAAACTCCGAAGATACTGTAACTCTTAGTCAATCAGGGCAATTTAAGTTACAGGTAGAAGGAGAAAAACATAGAGGCAATTTCACATTAAGTTGGGAAAAGGAATAACAGACCTGAAAGTAAAGAAACGCTCAGAGATTTAGTGCTCTGAGCGTTTTCTGTACCTCCTTATTAAGAAGGTTTACCAATATAAACTACTTCACCATCGCTATTGTATGCAATGTATTCAGCACGATATACTTCGTCATTCTCCATTCTAACTAATCCAACTCTCTCTTCTGAACCGATAGAAAAAAGTTCAAAACGATAAATAATATTTTCGTCTCTGACAATATGCACACTATTTATTTCATTATCAAACACCCTAAGTAAAACCGCATTATACTTCTCTTCATTATTAAAAGGCGAATTGAAAAATGTAAGGTGGAAATATTCATTTACACCTTCGCGATTAAAGGAGTAATCACTTTTCTTATCCCAAGAGAACAAAGATTTTTCGAGATACATTTCTCTCTCACTACCATCAACCGTATTGAAGAAGGCTACTGATTTATTATCCTCCAATATTTCAATATGCTGTATGCTAGCAACGTTCCAATGGGTTTTAACCTCACTCGCAATTTGTTCCTTAGTGTCTCCTTTTGCAAACAGCCAAATTAAAAGAAGAGCAATAGCAATACTAACCCAAATAATGACTTGTTTCGTTTTTTGCAGTTTTTAAACCTCCCTGTACCCTTTTACAGCATTCAACTCTTACCAATCATTACTTTAACAAGAACCTAGATGTTCTTTTTCCTTTTAATTACTATTCTTCATTATCTTCTACATCATTAACTAGGAATCCTTCTCCACACACTGCATCCAGCTTAATAAGGCGACTCTTAATAATAAAAAGACCCAATCCTAAAATTGGATTGAGTCGAATTTGAAGCTAAGAATTAAAGAATTTTCTGTACAGATAATGATGAAAATTAACCTATTAATAGAATGCTAACTACAATAGTTTAACGAAAGACTTCCTCCAACTCCCATTTCTCTACTTCATTCACCAGTTTTCCTTGATAAATCAATCTTTTGGTCGTTGGTGTTGGTACATCACAGGTGATAAGTGTTAAACCGTCAAACGGTTCAGTTAATACTGAAGTATCGTCCTCATTCACGATGTACGGCTTTTCCATTCGGTATTCGTACACTTTTTCATGATCCATAATGTAGACACTTCCACCTACTTCTAATTTCATAAGTGGTTGAAAAAGAAGACCTTCTTTTTTCATATGGTGTCCGGCCAAAATGACATTACCTACATTAAATCCTTGGAATACCTCATTCATCATTCCAGCACCCTTTAATAGATTGCTATTTGTTGCTTCACGAAAAATGGGTAGCTTTAAATTGACGGAAGGAATCGCGAGTAAACCAATGCCGACATTGTTTTCAGTATCGGAAAACATGGCTTTTAATACATCTCGATCAGATGCAAAATCGATATCTGCAATAGCCTTACTTTGGTCTACGACTGATTCCTGTTCGGGTTCAATTGTAAGATTTTCATAGGATTTTTCAGATAGAGAAGAAACCATATAATTTTTCATAACAGGGCTAATAAGAAAGACTAGTCCTATCACTATTAAACATATAGGCAGAATTCGCTTTTTCATTTCTTCACCATCTTTCTTTTCAAATTAAATATCGGTACGTTCTCTTTTCTTTGTTTTCAGCATGATTAGACCCATTGCTAATAAAATGAAACCGAATAGACTTGTCCATACAGTAGAGGCATCTCCTGTTTTCGGGAGTGTGTTCGTGTCATTTTTAGCTGCATCATCTGTTTGAGTCGTAGCGTTTTGTTCTGTATTTTGTTCTGTATTTCCCTCTGTATTTTCAGCTGTATTATCCTGTTCATCCTCAACAGTAGCTTGAGCTTCTAATTCTTTAAGCTTTACTCCTACCTCAGCTAATTTCTTATAGTTTTTAACTAATTCCTTCTGAGCAGGTGTTAAACCATCATAGGCTTTCTGTGCTTCTACAACTAATGCTTTATCAGCAATCGTTAAATCTTGGGCCTTTGGAAGTTTCTTAATCAATTCCTCTACCTTTTTCACAGCCACAAGCTCTGCGTCTGCTTGCACAAGTTCAGCAAGCTTAACTTCTAATTCTACTAGCTTATCAATATTTGTTACTAAGCTTTGTTGGTCTTTCGCTAAGCCTTCGTATGCTTTTCTAGCCTTTTCTACCGCTGCTTTATCCGCAATCGTTAAATCTTGGGCTAATGGAAGATTTGCAATTAAATCTTCTATAACCTTTACCGCATCTTGAGCTTCATTTGCCTTTGCTACAGTAAAATTAATCTTTTCTTCATTCCCTAATGTCGTGCCATTGTTTGCTGTTAGCTTCTTTTTAATCACTAATGTATATGATTTACCATCTGTTAGAGGCTCAATCGGACGAACAAAAAGATGACGTTTTTCATCTTCGTTGGCGTTTTCTCCTTCTTCAGGAATTCTAGTAACTTCAATAGCAATTGAATTTCCGTCTACATCAGCTAATGCAATAGCTTGTTTATTCGTTTCCCAAACAGTGTCGCTCACTACATTTTTGCTAAAAATGAGTTTAATCATCGGATTTACATCTACATCTGTGCTATCCTTAATATCATCTCCTGTAGTTGAAACATTATCGGTAATAGACGTTAAATAGGCACCTACTAGAGAAACCGGATCTTTACCACCTGAGCCAGAACCTCCGCCGTTTCCACCTCCACCACCATTGCCGCCAGCGGCAAGTGTTACGCCAATATTGCCAAACAGTAGTCCCAGAGTCAATAATCCTGTAAATAGAAAATTAAATAACTTTTTGTTCATGTTCATTCTCCTCCTAATTTTAAAATATCTTGAAAATCTTTGTAACAGCTAAAACCTTCCGCAGTCCAGCGACGATAGCGGCAATTGTAGCAAGTTGTTTGATTTTCATAAACAATCTCATCTTCTACATCCATTTGAAAAAACCGGCAGCCTTCTGCCATTTTAACTGTTTCCTTAAATACTTCCTGACAATCCGCATTTCCAGAAAATGATGTAACTCCATCGTGTACTCTCAAATAAGTATTTTTCATACATACCTCGTTTAAATTATCCACCATGATTAGTATTTTTTTAGCTTATTACCTGCACAAGGCATCCAAATATCGTTTCCATCCACATGAACGGACTCAACTAAAAGCACAGACTTATGATCAAGGAATACACTTTTCAGCTTGTCTCCCAACGTTATAGACTCAGTGTCATCTAGAATAAATCCGTCCTGAGTTCTAACGATTTCAATCGTTGTATCCTCCAATATCTCCTTTACTGTAGCTGTTTTTTTGCTAGCATTCAGCTTGTGTTTCCCTTTAAAGCGTCCATCATTGCCTGTTAATCGTAGACCAACACCTGCTAATGCTCCGATGACACCCTGTCCAGTTCCACCATGCTCTGATAAATGAATAGAAAGCGAGTTTGCTAACCCGTATGCATCTTCTTTCGTTAATACCTCTTGCTTTGCTTTAAGACCAAAATGAATGATTTCTTGATGCTGATGCTGAGTTAGTCGCTCTGGAACGAATACACAAAGTCCCGGATCAGAACCTTCTGCACTTTCTGTATGTAAAATATGGATTGCTGCATTTATGACCTTTTCAAGGTCGTTGCTATTAATATCCGCTTCAAAACACATGGAACTGTTATGTGATGTATAAGGGATATCTGGGTGAACAAATAACTGATGGCGAGTAACACTTTTACAAGTAGCCCCGAAATTTGCTTCGATTGATTCTGCAATTTCAACCGCTATTTCGCCAGTTCCTTTGCTATCAATATTGTCCGTATCATCAATGCATATAAAAATTTTCATTCCATTCCCTCATTCCTAAATTAATTTCCCTTCGGTGTGCGCATATCTTTACCAGATAGGATTTGCTCAATCTCATCTGGTGATAATTTATAATTAAAGAATTTTTCATAGAATTCTTTGGTGATATTTTCTAAATCAATATCAGCAAACCTGTCTGGATACAAGGTTTTAGCTGTCCATACGATCGCAAGTGGTGTTTCTAGTCCACCAGGATGCCCCCAACGGGAAACACCATTAGGTAGTTGATACACCTTGTTCGCTTTGACTGCCTTTAATGTTTGCCATGCTGGGCTTTCAAGAATGTAATCTCCAACACCATCTTGGTTAACAAGGATGACATCGGGATCCCATAATAAAATTTGCTCTACACTAGCGAAGTATTT
Organism: Bacillota bacterium; assembly: GCA_023387295.1. GTDB lineage: Bacteria > Bacillota > Bacilli > Bacillales > Cytobacillaceae > Cytobacillus. The sequence continues at coordinate 7,839 of JAEWIG010000323.1, forward strand.
ACTCTCAGTTAGCTTTAAATTCTCTCCAACGGAAACATTTATTGCTCCTGCAACTTTCAACCATTCTGCAGGTAAAGACCCAGCAGGATCGGTTCTCGTAGCTTCCATCACAGAATGATAAACGCTAACTTTGTCCTCATCAGGAATATCCTTTACTCTTTCAGATACTAAAGCAATCATTTCATTGTAAAAATCATTGAATTGTTTTGCCTTCTCCGATTTTCCAAGCGCTTCTCCAATCATCGCAATGGATTGTTGTTGTTCTTTCATCGTATTGAAGTTAACGACAAGATAAGGAATCTTCAATTCTTCAAGCTTTCTCACTTCTCCTTCATCTTGAGCAGTGGACTCTTGAATCAAGATGAGATCGGGATTTGCATGAGCAAGCTCCTCAATATTAATTTTCCCCCCTTGATGTGGAACAGCTGCATCCTTAATCGCAGGATTGATTTTATGTAATAATAGATCTCGCTTCAGACCATTATTGACCGCAACAATTTTATCCCCGTCTCCTAACATGGTCACGACATGCCCCGTATAAGCATACAAACAAGCAATGCTATCGACCTCTTTAGGGATAGCCACTTCTCTACTTAAGTAATCAATAACTGTAATTTCATCACTATTTTCATTTGTTGCAGTCGATTGCATTCCACTATTATCAGCACATGCTGTTAATACAATAACCAATAATAAGATGAAAAAAGGTAAGTAATATTTTTTTAGATTCATGCTATGTTATCACCTTTTCCTTGTTCATTATTTTGCTACTTCGATAGGAATAAGCCCTCTAATCTGGTCATTGTTCAAAGTTACTGAGGAGATTAATTTCGAATAAATACTAAAGGTTTTTAGCATATTCTCTTCGGTTAATACATCCGTTGGATTTCCGATCGCCTCAAAAACATGATTATTCATTAAAGCAACCTGTGTGTTAACTCCAGAATTTTCAAAATAAAAGGCATGATTAGGAAAATGGGTTGCCATGATAATGGAGATGTTTTTCTCCTTAATTAGCTTAACGATCGTTTCCAAAATGATTAACTCATGCCGAAAATCTAAATGTGCAGTCGGTTCATCCATTAATATGACAGGGGTTTCCTGCGTTAATGCTCTCGCAAGCATAACAAGTTGCGTTTGCCCACCACTTAATTGGGTATAAGGTTTATTCTTTAAATGAGCTAACCCTAAAGTTTCTAATGCTGATTCAGCGATGGCTAAGTCCTCCGCAGAAGGAGAAGAAAATGTACCCGTGTATGCCGCTCTTCCCATTAAAACGATATCAATAACCTTATAGGGGAAATTCTTTGCATGGCTTTGCGGAACATACCCGATACTCTTTGCTAAATCCGCCGGTTTGATTTTACTAATTGGTTTGTTATTTAAAAGAATATTTCCACCTGAAGGCTTTAGATAGCCGAGGATGCATTCGATTAGCGTCGATTTCCCGCAGCCATTTGGGCCAAACAAGCAGAAAATTCCTCCTGTTTCTAGTTCAAAGCTAATTTGATTAAAAACTGGAGTTTTTCCATGTTCGAAGCTTAAATTTTCTATTTTAAGGACTGGATTCATTATGCCCATCCCCCTGCTTTTCTTTTTAATAAGTAAACAAAGAATGGCGCACCAATGATTGCCGTTAAAATACCTAGGGGAATTTCTGATCCTGTTAAACTTCTTGAAATGTTATCGACCATTACTAAGTAACAGGCGCCAATTGAAATACTAGTTGGGATTAATAGACGATTGTCATTTCCTACGAGCATTCTGCTTATGTGTGGAATAATCAATCCAACCCAGCCAATAACACCGCTTACACATACAGCTCCTGCAGTAGCTAAAGTAGCAGAGACAATTAATATTCCTTTCAATAATCCAAGATTAACTCCTAACGCACGAGCTTCTTTATCCCCCATAGAGAGAATGTTAATTCGCCAGCGTATTGAAATTAACCCGATAATTCCTAGTACCATAGGGATTCCCGCAATCATAATATCCTTATAGCTAGCAGAAGCTAAGCTACCCATTAACCAAAAAGTAATTTTCGGCAACTGATCATATGGATCTGCCATATATTTCACTAATGAAATAAGGGCAGAAAAGACGGATGATACGATCGTTCCACCTAAAACCAGCATGACTGTAGGAGTCGTATTATACGTTTTACCAATGAAATATCTTAAAACGACGGCTAAAATACCAAATCCAAAGGCAAACAAATAAATCATAATCGTCTGATTAAAGAGTAAAATCGCCAGTGCTGCACCAAATCCAGCACCCGAGCTAACTCCTAAAATACTAGAGCTCACTAATGGATTGCGGAATACCCCTTGGAATGCAGCCCCACTTACAGCCAGACTTGCACCTACTAAAACACCTAATAATGCACGCGGTAAACGAATATCCCAAACAATCGAAGCAGCCATTTCTTCAATACTATAGCTACCAAAGCCAAGCTTATTTAAAATCACAACAAAAACAGTAGTAGCATCCAACGGATATCTCCCTATTAAAAGGGAGACAAAAATACATAAAATCGGCCCCGCGATTAAGCTACTGTAAAATATCCATTTCTTAATATCCTTCACCTGCTTACTTAGAAGAGAAAATTACTGCTTTACATGCTTTTTTCTTCTGTAAAAATAAATCATAGCGGAGGCAATCATAACTACTCCGATAATGGCAAACAAATAGATGTATGTATTTTTATTACTTGATGGAGTTTCAGCAATCTCATCAGTAGGTGCTGAAGCTTTTTCGTATGGTACTGATTTCGTCGCCTCTATTTCAGATGCAATAGTAGTTTCACTTTCAGTACTATCTTCATCTAGTTGCGTATTAGCATCTTGGTTATCGTCATCTGTCTTTTTTCCCTCATCATTTTCGACTGTTGTTTGATTAACAGCTGGCTTCTTATCAACCTTACTTTCTGAACTTGCTACATTATTGTTTTTATTTTCAGGTTTAGTTGTCTGAGTGTCTTTAGAAACAACCGGTTCACTTTTCGTTGTATCCTTATCATCAGGAGCTGGTGCTTCAGGTTTCGGATTTGCCTCTGGAATACTATCATTATTCGTTTCCTGTTTTACTCCTTCTGTTGTAAAACTAATTCTCGTTTCCTTCCCTGTTGTTACTCCACTTTTTGACGTAAGCGATCCACTAACGACAACGAAATAGGTTGTGCCCTGATCAAGATTATTTACGGGCGTAATGATGGCATCATTTCTTTTTTCAAATTCAATTTGATCATCTGCTAGAAATAGATTGATAGGGACTTTTACACCGTCTTCCGTCTGTAACGAAAAACAGTTCTTATTATTTTCAACCACTTTCATATTGACGATGTTTTTACTAAAGGTCAGTTTGATTTCTGGTTTTAGTGAGACCCCAGTAGCACCATTATTAATAGTAGAGGAAATCAGAGCTAGTGGTTCATTTTTCCCTCCACCTGTACCACCCTCAGCTGAAGCCATTTGTCCGATAAAAAGACTTGATAAAACTAAGATGAAAAGAAGTATCCTAGCTTTTGAAAAAAACAATTCTTTTCTCATCATAAAAATTACACTCATTTCTTTTGGTTGGTATAAAACCAACGTTATTCTAATAACCACTTTATCTCTGTGGCTTTACCATTAAATAAATGAAGGTGACATGTAGATATGTAAAAATACCCTATGAAAATTCTCCATTTTTCATTATAGATAAATATAATTTTTATATCTGTGACAAAAGTCTAGTTTCGTCTAGTTTTGTTAATTCTAGTTTAGTTTCATTTACTTAAGTTTGTTTTTGTTTAGTTAAAAGAAGTCAGAGTGCACAAACCTGTGTCACTCTCATTACAACACCCTATGTGCATATTAATTTCTGCCAACCATTTACACGAATTGACATATATATGCGTGATAGATTGAATATATGAACGATTTTTCTTTTTTTTGCACGATCCTCCATTTATTTGCACGATAATTTAGATTTATGCACGATTTCTCTTTTATTTGCTCGATGATCTAAAAATCCCATGATGCTCTAAAAAACATCATGGGAATTTCAATTTACATATAAATGGTACTAATTCGGTAACCTACCATATCATAAAGACAATAAATACTGTTCAATAAGATTCTTTATGAGAGGGTTTAGACCCTCCGGTAATTCAGTCACTTTAAAAAAGCTCACTTCAACCGTTTCTTTACCGTCTGGTTTTAGAACGCCACCCTTAATGTCCTTTGAAACATATGCGATCGTAACTGGATAGAATTCATCTCCATTTGGTAATTTAGTATAATGTTGTTTTCCTGAAAAAACACCTACTAAATCAAGTTTACCAACTTCCATTCCTGTTTCTTCTAGAACTTCTCTTCTCCCTGCTTCTTCCGTAGATTCTCCTAATTCCATAAACCCACCAGGAACTCCCCAACGTCCATCGCTCCGTTTTTGCAATAAGATTTCTCCGAACTCGTTTATGACAGCTACTGCAATTCCTACTAAAATTAGAGGCTGACTCCCAACAACTTTTCGTAAATCTTCAATATAGCCCATAATTCCTCCTGTTATCTTATTTCTTAAATAAACATATTCGATAATTAGAAGTAATTTCCTTCTCCCGCAAACCTTGCCTTGATTGGGTAGAACCTTAATGAATCAACCATGCATTTTACAGTCTACTATCAAGGCTCTTATTCTCAATAGATTTCTTTATCTTAGAAATAAACTCATCTAATTTCACTTCACTCGAACTCTCATGTCCATACTGCCTTACATTAACAGACTGATTTTCAAGTTCCTTATCCCCGATCACAAGAATAAAAGGAACTTTCTTCATTTGAGCTTCCCTAATTTTATAGCCAAGCTTTTCATCACGTAAGTCAAGCTCAACTCGTATTTCTGTTTCCTTTAACCGATGAGCAATCTCTTCTACATATTCTTTATGAACATCATTTGATACAGGGATTACCTTTACTTGAGTAGGTGCTAGCCAAGTAGGGAATGCTCCACCGAAATGCTCTATTAAGATGCCAAGAAAACGATCAATTGATCCAAAGACGGCACGATGAATAACAACAGGGCGAACTTTTTTATTTTGTTCATCGATATATGTCAGATCAAATTTCTCTGGCATTTGAAAATCCAGTTGCACTGTAGCACATTGATGACTTCTTTTGAGAGCATCTTTAATATGAATATCAATTTTCGGTCCGTAAAAAGCCCCGTCTCCCTCATTAATTTTATAGTTAAACTTGAGCTTATTTAATACATTTGTTAAAGCACCTTCGGCTTGATCCCATAATGCATCCTCACCCATATAATCATCTGGTCTTGTCGATAATTCAATTTCATACTTAAAGCCAAATGTACAATAAACATCATCAATGATTTTGAGCGCTAATGAAATTTCATCTTCAATCTGATCGGGCCTAACGAAAATATGAGCATCATCCTGGCAAAATGTACGAACCCGTAACATTCCGTTTAATGCACCACTAAATTCATGACGATGCACTTGTCCAAACTCAGCCATCCGGATTGGAAGATCTCGATAAGAATGAAGTTTGTTTTTAAAAATAAGCATATGCCCTGGACAATTCATTGGTTTTAATGCAAATCTTTGTTCATCGACTTCAGAAAAGTACATGTTTTCCTTATAGTGATCCCAATGCCCAGATCGCTCCCATAGCCTTTGATTCATCATCGTTGGTGTACGAACTTCCTTGTAATCATAAGAAGTTTGCAGCTTCCTTAAATAAACTTCTAGCTCATTCCGAATGATTTGTCCATTTGCTAGATAGAAGGGCATTCCTGGCGCTTCATCCGAAAACATAAATAATTCTAATTCATTTCCTAGTTTTCGATGATTTCTTTTCTGTGCCTCCTCAACAAAATGAAAATGTTCTTCTAAATCTTCTTTTGAAGCAAAAGCAACACCATAAATTCGTTGGAGCACTTTATTATTGCTATCTCCACGCCAATAAGCCCCGGATACATGTGTTAATTTAAATGCTTTAATTAACTTTGTTGTTGGCAAATGTGGTCCACGACATAAATCAATAAACTCTCCTTGTCGATATACTGTGACCACATCTCCTATTGGAATATCTTCTAACAATTCTAGCTTTAAAGGATCATCTGCAAAAATTTCTTTCGCCTTTTCACGGGATATTTCTTCACGTTTGATTTCGAGATTTTCAGCAATAATTTTATTCATTTCTTTTTCAATCTTAGCTAGATCATTAACTGTGATAGGATGTTCTAATTCCATATCATAGTAAAAACCGTTTTCGATAACAGGCCCTACACCAAAATGTACATGCCCAAAAAGACGCTTTACGGCTTGAGCTAATACGTGCGCAGCTGTATGTCTCATGATTTCAATCCCATATGCTGAATCAAGGGAAAATAACTCAATGTGCGCATCTTCTTCAATACGACGAGTATAGTCATACAATGACCCGTTAACCATTCCACCTACTGACTTCTTCCTTAAACTTGGACTAATTGACTGAGCAATCTCTTCTAACGATACACCTTTAACAAATTTCTTTTCATTCCCATCAGGAAACTTAATTACAACATCTTGGCTCATAACCTAATCTCCTTTATCATTTTTAAATATAAAAAAACACACCCATCCCTGTAAAAAGGGACGAGTGTGTTATAGACCCGTGGTTCCACCCAAATTTCCATCATTTAAAGAAAAGCGCAGGTGCTGGAGCTAGACAGTTCTCTAACTTCCAAAAGCTATACTTTCTTTTCTTTGATCAAATGACGGCTTCGTTTAAACTGTATCGTAGTTCACACGGTATTGATTACTATTCATTCACCAACACTGCTCAAAGGTGGTAAACAACTCTTCTGCGTTAGGAAGTTCCCAGCCTTGCCTTCCCTCTCTGTAAACCGTTAAGAATTGCTCTTATCCTCATCATTGCATGCAATATTTAATTGAATATAAAAAAACACACAATCATCCCTCTAAAAGGGACAAGTGTGTGTTAGCTCGTGGTTCCACCCAAATTCCCATCACTCAAAGAAAAGCGCTGGAGCTAGACAGTTCTCTAACTTCAAAAAGTTATACTTTCTTATCTTCGCTTAAATGACGGCTTCGTTTAAACTGTATCGTAGCTCATACGGTATTGATTACTATTATTTCACCAATACAGCTCTAAGGCGGTAAGCAACTCTTCTGCGTTAGGAAGCTCCCAGCCTTGGCTCCCCTCTCTATAAACCGTTAAGAATAACTCATGTCCTTTTCTTCGCAACTTTGTAATTTTAACTTAATATACAAGAGTACTACTTTTTCGTCAACAATATTTATCATTTTTTCCTTTTTTTATCACAAATATTCTTTTAGACTGTTTTAAGAAGCATTCCTATAAGTTGATTACTTTAACAGCACCAGTCTTTTTTATGTAGATTGTTTTATATTTAGGAGTTCCGTTCGCATTATTAAAAAGGATAATCCGTTTATTCGCATTGTCCTCTACGATTTTTGTACCGAAACCAGTCAAATTTACTTTCTCTGAAAGAGTTTTGTACTCTATTAGGTCAGCTTCCTTATCTGAAGTAGGTGCATCCGTTGGCTGAGTTGCAGTAGCAGCTTCTGTATTCTGCGATTGTTTATTATCAATAATATCGTTAAATACCAATCCACCACGATAATTAATGATCTTTAATCTATTTTCTGTTTTCATGAAGATGCTTTTCATTTGTTCGCGTCCATTTGCATCCTTCAAAACAATTACACGTTTATTCGTATTGTCCTCGACCATTTGCAAGCTGAGATTTGATAAATCAACTTGTGCTGCTAATGTTGAATACTCTGGGAGCTTCGTTAGATCCTCTTTTACCACTGCGTTATCTTGAACATTATTATCGGTATAATGAACGGGTGCCACTTTTTGTGTTGACGCCTCGACTTCTGCTCTATTTACCGCGTACATCCCTACGGAAACGATTAATGCCGCTCCCATTACTGTGATAAGTATTTTTTTCATAGTCAAAATCCCCTCATGAACGTTTTATCTTTCATAATTCTATCTTAAAGGCTCACGATTAGAGCTTTCTGTGAAGAAAATGAGAATTTGATGAGAAATCTATTTTTCTCTCTTATTAAACGATGTAATTTCATTTAAATTCTACTCTGAATCTTATAAATTAGCTTTTTCCATATGATTTATATAACAAATTTGCATAAAATGATAGATTAATAATGATAATTTGAAAACGTGAGTTTGATTTACTAAAAATCCGTGAGCCCTTTTAGATTTATGCATGATATTTCATTTATTTACGCAATCATTTGGATATATACACGATTTTTTACATATTTGCACGGTAACTCAGATATATGCACGATTTCCCACTTATTTGCACGATAACTCAGATTTATGCGCGATTCACCACTTATTTGCACGATCACACAAAACCACTCTTTTTGTGGTAAATACAAAAAAGCTGCAGACGCAGCTTCCGTTATTCCAACCTCGATTATACTAAGATCATTATATCCTTACTCTATTTCATTCAATGTCTTTTCGATTCTTGACAAACGCACGTTTAAGCTCTCGATCAATTTCAGCTGCTGTTCTTGTAATATAGTGGATTCTTTATCTAGCTTCAGCCGTTCATCTGCACGTTTTTCTGCGCGCTTCACATATTTAATGCCGAAATAAATGATAAGTATTATGAAAACAATTGGTAATATTAAAATGACGAAATTCATCAATTGAAAATATATATCTCCAAAGTGCACAAAATTCCCTCGCCACAAATTAATTTACTTCATTTAAAGTTTTTTCCACTTTAGCAAGACGCTCATCTACCGTTGTTAAAAGTGACATTTGTTTTGTTTGAAATGCAATATTATTCCTAGCCAGCTCTAACCTTTCATCCGCTCTCTTGCTCATTCTGCTTACTACTCTCAACCCGTAGATCACTAGACATAGTATTAGAATAAATGGTAAAAAGCTCATCAAAAAAGTAACCCAAACCATATGCATGAGAACATCTCCTTCTAAATCAACTCTTCTTTTCTGGCATCGTTAATGTCGCTTCTGATGCCTTAATCAGTTCAGCCGTTAACGAAATGTGAAACGGAATAACTTCAAAATACTTCATTGCCTTGCCGTTCTCTGAAACCTCATGATGTCCTTTGATCAAATTTGCCTGCTCGAGCTTTTGCAAATGTAGATAAAGAAGAGGCCTGCTTATACCAAGCTCTCTCGCTAGCTGGCTGACATATTGCCTTTCCTCCTGTAATATAGCAACGATCTTCAGACGATAAGGATTAGATAAGGCCTCTAATATCTTGAGTAACTCATCACCATTAAAATTTTTATCTTTCATATGTAATAAATTTATTGCATATGAAAGATATTGTCAATATCCGTTGGAAAATATGTCTAACTTTAGCAATTTTGGAATAGGTATTGTTTGATCATTTCGATTAAGCTTATCCTATGAAAGGAGTTGTTCTACATGACTAAACAGAAGGGGCCTGCTTCCCTGTATTTATCCCAAGCTTTTTTAGCTCAATTATTCTTTTGGGCCGTTTTTGCAGTCAATCTTTTATACTTTGTTCAAGTTGTAGAAATGAATGCCTTACAACTGGTACTTGTAGGTACAGTTTTAGAAATAACCGTTTTTTTATGTGAAATTCCGACTGGCCTTATTGCAGACTATAAAGGGCGGAAATTTTCGATTGTTCTTGGTTACTTTATAATTGGAATAGGGTTTCTTATTGAAGGGTTATTCCCCAACTTCACTTCTATTTTGATTGCACAAGTCGTTTGGGGGATTGGATATACATGCATCAGCGGAGCACAGCAAGCATGGATTACAGATGAAATCGGATTAGACAAAGTCGATAAAGTTTTTATTACTAGTACAAAGTATGAACATGGAGGTACTTTATTTGGAATAATACTCGCCGTTGGAATTGGCTATTTGTCATTGCAGGCTTCCATCATTGTTGGTGCAATTGGATTTATCCTTTTATCTCTTTACTTACATAAATCGATGACTGAAACGAAAATTGTAACACACGAGACAAAAGAATCACTTTCCTTTATCCATGATATGAAATCAATGCTGACTAGCGTATTTTCTTCCTTTAAAGGAAACCGCATATTACGGTATGTAATATTGATTGCTTTGATTGTGGGGATTTACAGCGAAGGATTTGATCGGCTTTGGATTTCACATATAACCAATAGTATTGAAGGAGCTTTATCTGAAAAAAACATGATTTTCCTTGTTGGCGGTCTACAATTTGCGACATCACTTCTAACGATTATCGTTTTTCAATTTTTAAATCGATTGGCAGAGAAAATTCAGTTTAATAGTTTATATAAAGGTTTACGATTAAGTTATTTCATTCTGATTGTAGCGTTAATTGGCTTTGCCCTTTCTACTAATTTAATGGGGTTCATGTTCTTTTTCTTAATCATTCAGGTCATTCGGTATTTAACTTCAACCTTTGAAACGATATGGTTCAATCAATTAATCACAGATTCTTCAAAGCGTGCAACATTTTTTTCGGTAAAAGGGCAAGTGGATGCGATCGGTCAAATTGGTGGAGGACCGGTATCGGGATTTATCAGCCAGTATTCATCTATAAAAATAGGTTTAACAATCAGTGCTTTGCTGCTAACACCCGTTTTAATTATCTTTCAAAAATTAGCAAAAACGAGAGACTAGTTTGTTTCCCGTCTTTGCTGTGTAAAAATTAAATCGTCGTCGGATTCATTGAACAAGCCTCGATGTAACGAAGTAATCGTAAGCGCAGTGAGATGAAGCCGACGACATTTACAGAAGCAGAAGTTCATGAAAGTTTTTTAATAGGAATATAAATATCCATCATCACTAGATTATGCTCCCATTGATGACATCTTTCATCATAAAACTCAAAATCATAGCTTGTCTCATCAATTTCATACCCTGACATTGGAAACCAATAGTTTAATATATAGTTCCAAGTCCCTCTAACAGATTCAACAAAATTATCCGGATGAACAGGAGGTGAGCAAAAAACGGCAAAGGTAGACTGAGGAATGATAATTCTTTGGAAGCTATCTGCTAAAGGTCGATCCATTTTTTCATCTAACACCCCGAAAAAATAAGTGAATGTCGACCAATCCTTGTCATCAGGGATATTTAAACAGAATTCTCCATGTATCGAGGGTGAGAATGTATCATAAAGTGTTCTTTCAATTTCACCATCCGTAAGTCCGCTATAGTACCAATAAGTTGGTGCGTCTCTTGTTTTCCTTACGCCCTCCAATTGGATCTCGTAGGCTCTTCCGACAATCGCAAATGAATCCTTTGTGACCATTTTTGGCTGATAGATCATCCCACCCGTTTTATTTATCTTTAATTCTTGTAAATTGAGAACAGGTGGTTCTGCATTTGGACAATGCAGGCGATAAGTAGCTGGTGAGACACCAAATACTTTTTTAAACGCTTTCGCAAACCCTACATAGGATTCATAGCCATAATGAAAAGCAATATCATTGATACTAGTCTGTTGACTCATATCTCTTATCGCAAACTGCAACTTTCGCTTCGTCACATATTCCCTTGGCGTCTCACCTACAACTTCTTTAAAAATCCTCAAGAAATGAAACTCTGAATAGCCAATATGCTTTGCTAAATCATCCACTGATATTGCTTCATGAATATGTTCATCAATATAATCAATCACTTTTTGAAAAATTACTGTGTAGTCCATTTGATCACCAGATTGTTAATATTTTTATACTTTACTTGCAATTATTATATAAAAACCCCTTTTTATGGAATAATCAAACGAACCTGTCAATGTATTTTAAAAAGTGTGGGAAAGAAAACTAAATATACGCCTCCCTAACGTTTTTACCTTCAAACCATGCTTTTCCGATACTCTTCTTTAAATTTCTTCGCCATTTCTGTTATTTCTTTTATGCTTTCATATTGATAGAGGGCTCCGCCAACTCCAACACAAACGGCTCCGCTTCTGACAAAATCTCCAAGATTATTTAAATTTATTCCTCCTGTTGGCATAAAAGGGATATGTCCCAATGGGCCTTTTACATTCTTCAAATAGGATGGACCTAGGTTGTTGGCAGGGAAGATCTTTACTAAATCCGCACCTAATTCATAGGCCGTTAAAATTTCAGTCGGTGTCATCGCACCTACACCTATGAAGCAGCCATTTTCATTTGCCAATTCAATCACCGATTTTGATACGGCTGGTGTAACAATGAAATCAACACCTAGCTCAATTACCTTTTTAGCTGACTCAGCATTAAGTACGGTTCCAGCACCAAGTAAAATATCGCCATTAAAATACGCTTTTACTGCTTGGATAGAACGTAATCCAGCTTCATCTTCGACTGTAATTTCAATCGCTGTAACTCCAGCTGATTTAAGTCCACCAACAATATCAATTACTTTCTCTGGCGTCATTTTTCTCATAACCGCAACAATGCCTGACGCTGCAAGCTTATCCATTATTTTCGCTTTGTCCATGATCATGATCCCTTCTTAATTCCCTAGCTTAATTAATGCTTTATTTGTGTTAAATTCCCCTGAATCGAAATAATCAACTACATTCTCAAATTTAATTCGGTGAGTAATATACGCTGAAGCATTAACATCTCCACTATTCATACAGCTAATAACATATTCAAAGTCCTCAACTGTAGCATTTCTGCTTCCTATCAATGTCAATTCTTTAGAATGGAAATCGGGATCGTAAAAACTAATCGTATCTTTAACAAGCCCAACATAAACAAGTTTTCCGCCATGTGACACGTAATTAAAGGCTTTCATCATGGAATATTTATTGCCTGTTGCATCTAAGACAACTGAAGGCAAACGTCCAGCATTAATAGACTTTAGTTCTTCAACTGAGTTTTCAGAAGGCTTAAGTGCTATATCGCAATCTGCCCATTGTTTACAAAAAGCTAATCGTTTTTCATTTACATCCATAATGATCGTTTTAGCCCCTTGTAATCTCACAAATTTGGCTACACCTAATCCAATCGGACCAGCTCCAATAATTAGAACCGTTTCTCCCTTTTTAATAGCAGCTCTTTTAACTGCGTGCGCACCAATAGATAATGGCTCAACAACTGCTGCTTCATCAAGCTTCAACTGATTTACTTGGATTACATGGTTTTCTGGAAGTACAAGAAATTCTGTCATTCCGCCATCAATATGAACGCCAATCACTTTCATATTTGTACAGCAGTTTGGTTTGTGACATTCACATGCTCCACATTTTCCGCAGTACATATAAGGGATAACTGTAACATAATCCCCTACTGCAACATTTTGAACATGTTCACCTACCTGTTCTACAACCCCTGATAACTCGTGCCCAAGAACACGTGGATATTCAAAAAATGGCTGATTTCCACCGAATGCGTGAATATCGGTCCCACAAATTCCAATTCTTTTGATTGCAATTAATACATCATTTTCCGATAAAGATGCAGGTTTCAATTGCTCAGTCAGCTTCATTTTCCCTGGCTCTTCACAAACTATTGTTCTCACAGACTACATCCCTTTCTCATCTTGATCATCTACTAGTTTCAGAGCTTGGCGAAGTCCTTTGTTTTGAATAACAATTAAATATGCAGAAACTTCTTCAGCTAGATTGTCAGCATCATTGGATGATTCTAATGGTAAAAGGTCCTTAAGTATTTTTTTCTTCACTAATTGAACGGTGCTTTCCTCATGACCATCATAACGGCTCCAAAAGGAGGAAAATCTATCGATGACCTCTATGCTATCTCTTATCTCATATTGACCTCTCACACCTTGACCAAATTTTCTATCTCCATCCTCTGCCGTTACTTTATAGAAGGTGATAAGAGCAGCTAAACTAAAAACAAGCCTTTTCGGATAAATTCCATTCAATTGTTTATACTTTAACAAGCTTGGCAATATACGTGATTGAAATTTTGCATAACTATTCAGGCTTATATCAAAAAGGCGATGGTCAAGATACGGATTAAGAAAACGATCAAATACTGTTACTAAATAATCACCGGAACTCTGCTTTTCATCATTCCTAAGTGTTTCTTTTAATTCCAGAGTTAATGCATTTCGTAAAAATGCAGAGAAATCGTGATCTTCTACACCTTCTTTTACTGTTTCAATTCCTAAATTCATTCCAACTAAAGATAACATCGTATGAGGGGCATTTAAAAACTTCACTTTTAACTCTCGATAAGAAGTAATATCAGAAAAATGAACATTTAAACCTGCCTTTTTAAAAGGAAGTTTTTCTTCTAAATCTTTAGGACCTTCAATGACAAATAAATGATACGGCTCAGCAACCGTTAACAGTTCATCCTTATAGCCAAGCCGAGCTTCGAAAAGATCTGCTTCCTCATGTGGATATCCAGTTACAATCCGATCCACAAGTGTTTGACAAAATACAGATGAGCTTTCAACCCATTCCCAAAAGGATACTGGAAGCTGCCAGTTTTCCACTATCCTTTTACAAATGTTCTCGAGAACTTCCCCATTCTTCTCAACTAACTCACAGGGCAAAATAATCCATCCCTTATTGGAATCACCCCTAAAATACTTATAGCGATGATAAAGAAGTGCGACGAGCTTGGCTGGAAAAGACAAAGGAGATTTTCCCTCTTCATATTCCTCCTCCATATATTGAAGCCCAGCTTCCGTTGTATTTGAAAACACGAATTCAATACTTGGAGACTCAGCAATCTTCAATACTTCATCCCAGTCAGAATAAGGATTGATTCCACGATGAATCGAATGGATTACTTCTATTTTCTCTGTCTTTACCCCCTGATCAATTCCTCTAAGAACAAGCGTATATAAACCATCTTGGTTGTTAAGCTTAGGGACAACTCTTCCTCTTGGCGTTGGCTGTAATGCAACAACCTTCCCATTAAATTGACCAGATTTATTCATTTCGTTGATCATCCAATCAATAAATCCTCTTAAAAAATTGCCTTCACCAAATTGCAATACTCTTTCAGGAAGTGATGAAGATGAGAGAGGATTTCCTTGCTGTAGTTCTTGCATAACCATATCATTTAGATTACATATTTCCCCTGCCACCGCTCTTCCTCCTTACATAGTCACGCCATCTTTAAAAATTGCAATCTCTTTAAATCCGAAAACTTCATTATTTGTTTGCTTCGTTCCTGACGCAACTGCAAGGATATATCGAAAGAACTCTTCGACTAAATCTTCCATCGCGATATTTTCAACAAGCTTTCCAGCGTTATAATCAATCCAATTTTTCTTTCTTTCAGCTAATGCCGTATTCGTTGCAATTTTTACTGTTGGTGTTGGTCCCCCAAAAGGAGTTCCTCTTCCCGTTGTAAATAGAACCATTTGGCAACCAGATGCTGCAAGTGCTGTTACAGAAACAAGATCATTACCAGGTCCTTGAAGTAAACTTAAACCCTTTTCTTTAACCATTCCTCCATATTGAAGAACATCATTGACTTGGGCAAACCCACCTTTTTGCACACAGCCGAGCGATTTTTCTTCTAGGGTTGTAATACCACCCTTTTTGTTTCCTGGAGAAGGATTTTCATATACAGGCTGATCATATTTAATAAAATAATGCTTAAAGTCATTGATAAGATGGACAATATTTGAAAATGTTTCTTTATCCTTTGCACGCTCCATTAGGATTGTTTCAGCACCGAACATTTCCGGAACTTCTGTTAAAACAGTCCCTCCTCCAAAGCCAATCAATTTATCTGAAAAAGCTCCTACAAGTGGGTTAGCAGTAATACCTGATAAACCGTCTGAGCCTCCACATTTCAAACCAATTTTCAGTTCTGAAACAGGTACATCCTCTCTTGTAAAAATATTCGCATATTGGATAAGCTCATCAATGAGTTCAAGCCCTTCTTCCATTTCGTCCTCAGCTAATTGAACACTCAAAAACTTCACACGGTCTGGATTATAATCTCCTATTACATCTTTAAATAAATCAATATAATTATTTTCACAGCCTAGTCCAAGCACAAGAACACCACCTGCATTAGGATGATGAATTAAGTTTGCAAGGACTTTTTGTGTATATGTTAAATCATCACCTAACTGTGAACATCCATAAGGATGAGCATAGTGATAGATGCCGTCAACGTTCTCTGCTTGCAATGTTTTATTCGCTAGCTTCACAAGGTTTTCTGCTGTTTTATTAATACAGCCAACTGTGTTAATTACCCATATTTCATTGCGGATTCCAGTATTTCCATCTTCTCTCCGATAGCCTTTAAATGTGGGAATAACACTGTTTATTTCTTGTGTAGTATTTACTTTTTTCGGTATAAACGTATACTCCAATTCACCTTTTAAATTCGTTTTTACATTATGACTATGAACGAACGCACCCTTTTCAACGTATGCCGTTGCATGTCCAATTGGATAACCGTATTTTATTATATTCGTCCCTTCAGCTATCGGCTGATTCGCAAATTTATGCCCTCTTGAAACATCTTCAAGAAGAGTAACTGTTTTCCCCTCAATTGTTACATTCTCACCTTTATTTAAATCCTGAAGACAAATCCATACATTGTCTTTAGGGTGAATTTGAATTACCTTTTGCTCATTTGTATTCATTGTTTATAAGCCCCCCTTTTTAGAAGAATGTGTTTGGCATCCACATTGAGATGGCTGGGATAAAGGCTATTAATAATGCAGCAATCATTAATAAAACTAAAAACGGCCAGCTTTCCTTAACAAACTCTTCAATCTTCGTTCCTGTGATGGCACAGGTTGTAAACATGATCGTTCCTAAAGGTGGTGTTAATGTTCCTATACTTAAACAAATAATAAAGAAGATCCCAAAATGCACAGGATCAATTCCATATGCAGAAAGCATAGGAATAAATAATGGAGTTAAAATGATAATTAACACATTTCCTTCTACAAACATCCCTGCAACTAATAGAAATACTAGTACCACAAGGAAGAATAGAACACTAGACTCAACATTCCCAATCATCAGCTCTGAAGCCTTTTGCGGGATTTGTTCAAGTGTCAATACCCAACCAAATGCAGCCCCCGCTGCAATAATAAGCAATACAGATGCAGCAGTATGAGCGGTTTCTAATAATGCACTAATTAGCTGCTTAATAGTCATTTCTCGATAAATAACTAAACCAAGAACCAATGCATATAAAACAGCAATTGCCCCTGCCTCTGTTGCACTGAAGATTCCAAAACGGATACCACCAATAATAATAAGTGGAAGAAGAAGTGCTAATAATGCATCTTTAAAGGTGTATAGAAATTCTTTTAGAGTTACCTTCTTTTTCTCACCTGTTTCAAGATTATGTTTTTTAGCATAAAAATGAACATAAATCATAAACAATACGCAAAGCGTAATTCCAGGGATAATCCCTGCCATAAACAGTTTTCCAATTGAAACATTTCCAACATAACCATACATAATTAAAGCAATGCCCGGCGGAATAATCGGAGTAATTAGCGCTGTAGCTGCTGTTAATGCAGTGGAAAATGATTTCGTATATCCTTTTTCAACCATTTCAGGAACAAGGATTTTTGATTGCATCGCTGCATCCGCTATATTAGAACCGCTTAACCCACCCATTAATGTACTTAAAACAACATTTATCTGAGCGAGTGCACCTGGAAGTGGGCGTGTAATAACCTCAGCAAATTTCAGCATTCTAGATGTAATCCCTGTATAGTTCATTAAAATTCCTGCTGTCATAAAAAAGACAATAGCAAGAAGTGGAACAGATTCAATTCCTCCAATCATTCTTTGAATAAGAATCGACATCGTAAAGCTATCACTAAATAAGAAATACACTGCTGTACTAACAATTAGCGCATACGCAATTGGTACATTTATTAAAAATAAAAAGAGTAGGACGACTAACATGATCGCTAAGGCCATATTATGCTTGCTCCTTTTCGCCAGATTCTACTTGGAAGGATTTAATTAATCTAACAGTAAAATGTACAGCTGTCATAAATCCTCCAAAAGGGACTGCAAAATCAATATATTGATAGCTTAATCCAAGAACAGGAGTCAGTTTCATACCAGCCTGTGCAGTTAACTCCGTACCTAAAAACATAAAAACATAAATTAATACAAAATAAATAGCGGCTGCACCAACTAAATTGAAAATATTTCGAAACACTTTCGGCAGCTTCATAATAAAGTAATCAACGCCAATATGGCCGCCCCTCTTCATAGCAGAGCTCATGCCTATAAAAACAAGCCAAACGAAAAATCCAAGTGTTATTTCCTCAACCCATGAAATCGGGCTATTTAATACAAATCTACAAAAAACATTTATTATCGTTAACGCCGAAATACCAATAATAGCAAGAACAGAGAGTATATCATCAATAGGGTTGAACCATTTTGCAATCATAAAATCGCGCCTCCTATTAAATAAAACTACCGTAAGATAGGGCAATTACCATCCTACTTACGGTTAGTAAAATATTTATCTATTTTTTAGTAATTCTTGAACATTTTCATATAAATTTGGAGTCCAATTAGGGAATGCTGTGTAAACGCTCTTAGCAGCTTCTCTGAATTTTTCTACATCCACTTCATGAATTTCGATACCTTCAGATTCAAACTGAGCTAATACTGATTCAGCTTCTTTCTCTGCAACTTCACGTCCATATGTTCCTGCTTCATTTCCAGAATCAACTAAAATTTGAACTAAGTCTTCTGGTACTGTTTCCATGAACTTTGTACCAGCAATCCATGGACTGAGAATTTTTGTATGTCCTGTCAATGTTAAATGCTTTGCAACTTCTTGTGTTTTAGATCCATTTAATACTGGTAGTGGATTTTCTGCTCCATCTACTAATCCTTGTTGTAGGGCTGTGTATAAATCAGCTAATGGCATTGGTGTAGGTGTAGCACCTAATGCTTCAAATGATTTAATATACATTTGGTTATTTGGTACGCGAATTTTCATGCCCTTTAAATCTTCAGGTGTTTCAACTGGTTTTGTTGTCATTAGATGACGTGTTCCGTAAATTGTATTTGTATTTACAATGAAAATATCTTTCGATTTTAATTGATCATTTAGACCTTTATACCAATCAGTTGTGGTTAAATAAAGTAGATCATCAAAGTTTTCTGTTAAGTATGGCGCAGTAAAAATCCCTACATCTGGAACATAATCCATTAAAAAATCATAACCTGTAAAAATAATTACATTGTTACCCATAATTGCTTGTTCAACTACGTCTTTCTCTGAACCAAGTTGTGAACTTGGGTAAAGCTTTAATTCAAGTTTCCCATTACTTTTTTCTTCAGCTAATTCCTTCCACTTTTTTGCTTGTAAATCAAGCGGCTCACCAGGTTGGTTTCCATAGGCAACATTGATTGTCACAACATCAGTTGATTCATTGCTTTTTTTGCCGACTTTTTCTTTTTCAGAACCACAGGCTGTCAGTGCTAGAAGCAGTACAGCTGAAATAAATAGAAAAATAGATTTACCGAAAACTTTTTTCATTTTATGACTCCCTTTTCTTTTTATTATCTAGAAACTGCTTTTCGTTCCCCTAAAAAAATGTCTAATTCCTCTTTATAAGGTAAGCCCTCATTATCCCCTTCAACCCCAATAACATGAGCCGCAACAGCATTGGCAAACATTAATGATTTTTCAAGAGACATTTCTTTAATGAGGCTGTAAAGATAACCAGCAGCAAACCCATCACCAGCACCTATTACATCAATAACTTTACCCTTATCAATTACTGGTGAATGAACTCGTTCACCATCTCGAAAACCAATTGCTCCTCGTTCTCCTTGTTTCAAAATGACATGTTCAATTCCGAAGCCTTTTGCAATTTCATATACTTCATCAGGATTGGATGTTCCAAAGAGAATTTCAGCTTCTTCTTCACCTGTCATTAATAAATCGACATATGGTAAATAGGAGCGTAATGTTTGTACTGCTTCCTCAGCACCCCAAAGTTTTAATCGAATATTCGGATCAAATGAAACAGTCAGATTATTTTTCTTAGCAAGCTTCAATAAATGTGCCATCACCTCCTTATTAGTATCGTTAACAGCTGGAAATACACCTGAAACATGCAATATTTTGGCTTGTTTAATATATTCCTCATTTATTTCTTCATTTTTATAAGTAAGCGTTGGGGATTGATGTCGATAATAGTAAGAATTAATATTCTCCCCATTTAATATCTCTTTAAAATAAATCGATGTTGGATAGCCTTCGATTAATTGAACCTCTGAAACATCAACCCCCTCTCCCCGAACGAAGTTATGAATGTAGCGGCCGAATTCATCTTTTCCTAGTCTACTCATCCACCCTGCACTAAGACCAAGACGGGAACACCCAATGGCAACGTTTAATTCAGCGCCTCCTACTTTACGCTCAAAAGCATTTACAAAGCGCAAAGGACCTTTCGTTGAGGGGTTAAATAATACTAATGCATCCCCAATTGTAATAATATCCAATTAACTCTCTCCAATCTGATTTAAAGTGTTCTTATTCTAAGTTGATTGACGGATAATGAGCTCTGGGGAAAAGCGTATTATCTCATGTTCATCCTTTTTCCCTGATTCAATTTGTTTTAATAATATATCCCCTGCCATTTTCCCCATTTCTACAGATGGCTGCGAAATGATTGTTAGCTTCGGATCATATATTTCGGAAAAAGATACTTCATCAATACTGATTAGTCCAAGATCTTTTGGAATGACTAGGCCATTTTCTTTAGTAAAACGCAGAACTTCAAGAAGGGTTAAATCATTACCTGCAAGTATTGCATCTGGCGGAACTGGTTGATCAAACATTTCTTTCAGAATAGTTTGCATTTCTTTCCTTTCTACCCCAGCGAGAAACTTATCATTTAGTGGTAAATTTCTTTTGAGCAAACTATTTTTATAGCCCTCCATCCTTTCGATACGAGGTGTAATGTTCCTCTCAATCGATGAAGTTAACATAGCAATTCTTTTATATCCTCTATCGAAGAGATGCTTCACGGCCATTTCAGAAGCATTTCGATTATCTAGCAAAATTGTGGGAGTATTTATCCCCTCAACAAATCTGTCCACAAAAACAAGTGGATAGTTTACTTTTGTCATTCGTTGATAAAGTTCAAAATTCCCACCAGTTGGAAAGATAATCAAGCCATCAACCTGTTTGGCTAGAAGCATTTCAATATAACCCTTTTCCTTTTCAGGATCATCATCTGCATTGCAAACGATTACATTTACTCGCTCAACATTACAAACGTCTTCTATTGAACGAATCACCTGGGTTGAAAAAGTATGAAGAATATTTGCTACAATTACGCCAATTGTTGAAGTTTTTTTCTGCTTCAAGCTACGTGCAATAATATTTGGTTGGTATCCAAGGGTTTCAATCGCTTCTTTAATTCGAGCTTTTGTTTCTTCACTCATATACTCATATCGATGATTAATGAACTGGGAAACAGTACTTTTAGAAACATTTGCCATTTTGGCAACATCAGCCATAGTAATATTTTTCAAGTTTACACTCTCCAAAAAGATACTTATTGTTACTAAATCGATTTAGTAAACCGATTTAGTAAAATTATAAATTATCTGAAAGATTTTTACAATAAAAATTTTAAAAATTTTATTCCCGCTATAAATTTTGCTAGCCGTTTGCATAGAAGTAATTAGGCTGGTTACTACTTTGAACTATTCAAAATTAAGAACCATATCCATAAGTTCCGTATTCTGATTCACTTACATGCTTATAAAAAGTTCGTGACTCACTAAACCAATTTGATGAAATAACTCTTTGCCCCTGATATGCCCCTTCATCAAGAAGATTGTTTCCCCCTCTAAAACATATCAATTTGCTATTTTTTAAAAAAAGCGTATAATAACTCATGCACAAAATAGTTATCAAAGATAACCATAAAGGAGGAGAGTAAATGAGAACCTTATATCAAGAAATGTTTCATCAATTGACTTTAACAACCAGGCCTTTTGAAACACAGTTAAATGAACAACTAGCAAAATATAATATTCATCGTACTGAGTGGGCTATTTTATATTACCTAATGCTTGATGAAAATATTAGTTTAGTTGAAATTGGTCGAATATTAGGCATGGATAAACCAAATGTTACACGTTCCGTAAAGCGCCTTGTAGAGTTAGATTACGTTGAACTTTACCCTTCTCAAAGCGACGGACGAAAAAAAATAATTAAGGTAACAGAAAAAGGACAGACCTTATTTCAGGAAATACGTACATCTATTACTATCTTTGAATTAGACATATTAGAAGGTGTTTCAGAGGAAGAACAGCGCAGCATGTACGATACATTAAAAAAAATTCAACAAAATTTAATCAAGAGAGCAGGCGAGCAGTAAGTGAGTAATACAAGAGAAAAACTATGGACAAAAGATTTTATTGTGATGTCCGTTATTAACTTTATTCTTATGCTAATTTTTTATTTACTAATGGTGACGATGGCCTCCTTCGCTGTGAAAGAGTATCACGCTTCCGTCTCCCAAGCTGGACTCATATCAGGGATTTATATAGTTGGCGCATTAATTGGACGTATCATCACAGGTCGAATCATTCAAAGAGTTGGCACGAAAAAAATCTTAATGATTGGCTTAATTTTATTTGCTTTAACAATGTCCTTTTATTTTATTCAAGCCGGCATTACCGTTTTATTAATGAGCCGTCTAGTGAATGGGATTGCAGTTGGGATTGCCTCAACAGCAACAAGTACAGTAGTAGCACAAATATTACCGAACACTCGCAGAGGTGAAGGTATTGGTTACTTCAGTATGAGTACAACACTAGGTACTGCCATCGGGCCTTTCTTCGGTCTCATGTTAAGTCAACATACTACCTATTTTGTTATTTTCTCATTATGTATGTTTTTAGCAATCATCGCTCTAGTCAGCGCCTTCTTTACAAAAATACCGAAAAGTGAAGCACCTGCAGTGCATGAAGAGAAAGGCTTCCATTTTTCACAATTTATTGATAGAAAAGCACTTCCAATTGCGATCATTATGTTACTATTTGCACTAGGTTATGCTAGCCTTATCTCCTATCTCAACTTCTTTGCAGAAGAACGTGATTTAGTCAGTGCATCGAGCTTTTTCTTCTTTGTTTACGCAGTAGCCATTCTTCTCACACGCCCATTCACTGGTCGAATAATGGACACAAAAGGAGCCAACTATATTGTATATCCATGTGCCATTTTCTTTGGTGTAGGCTTGCTACTATTAAGTATCTCACATAGCACCTCTCTCCTATTAATTTCAGGCGCTATTATTGGCATTGGCTATGGTAATATTTCTTCTACTCTTCAAGCACTTGCGATTAAAGTAACGACTTTTGAAAAAATGGGATTAGCTACTTCGACTTACTTTATTGGATTAGACGTAGGTCTTGGCTTTGGCCCTTATTTCTTAGGTTTTTTAATCCCATCCCTTGGATACAGCAATTTGTACGTTTGGTTAGGGATTTTTATGATTGCTCTTATGATTCTTTACTATTTCTTACATGGAAAGAAAGATCATTTATTAATAAAAAAATAATATAGAATAGGCTCTATCAAAACAGTTCATTGACAAAAAGAAATTGTCAGTGGGCTGTTAAAACTTGAGCTTTTGCTACAGTATAGGAGTTAACTAATTGGATAGCATTAAATACTTTCTGTTAAATCCAATGAGTGGGTCGTTGTATATGCAATGGTAATTTCGTTTTATCATTCCCTTTTACTGAATTCATTTGCATTTGCGTTAAAAACATACTTGTTGAGAGATTTGCTCCACTTACATTCGCATCTCGCAAATCCGCTCCAATCAAATCAGCTCCTCTTAGATCTGCATTCCGTAAATCTGCAGCAATTAAATAAGCTCCCCGTAAATCAGTTGTTCTTAAATCTTTACCTACTAACTTCTTCCCAATCCAATCAACACCTCTATATTTCTTCCCTTTCTTTATCGCAAATACGTTTGAGCTTAGCTCAGCTCGAATATATTCACTTGTTTCTAAAAGCAGCTCATTTACTGGTAATCGGCAACTTATAAGATCTAATGATATTAAGCTGTCAGCATCCATATCCGTCAAGCCTTGTAGCTTTTCTAATTGTTTAGTTAACTTATCCTGCAATGATTGTGAAACATCATAAGTTAATGCTTCAGAGATAAATGCCATCATTTCAAATAATTGTTCCATGATAGGAAACACGTGAAACATTTTTTCAGAAACTTCCGGATACTCTTGCCAACTTTGCCCATTGAAAGTGACTTGAGATACTTTTTGCCCAGCACCTAAACAATCAAACACAGTACACCCCTTAAATCCTTTATCCCTAAGATTTTGATGGATTCTACAGCGAAAATCTCTTTGTAAATGAGAACAAGGTGCTCCAGCAGGTTTATTTATAGCAAAATCACTTGATGCTGCAATATTAAGTGCAGTGCAGCATAACCCAAAACACTTCGTACAATCAGCTGTTAAACTTTTTCTAATATTTTTTGCCGTTTCTTTATTCATTCTTATCCCCTCTTATTGAACATGCTTAATAAGCAAAATCATCAACAATCAAAGTAACACTATTATTTTCCCAATCATTACGTAAGATTGCATATCCGACCGAATCGAATAGCTTATTTCCCTGCGGCCATGCCGACCGATGATATGCTTCCTTCACAAATTGACAATTATGTAAGGTTTTCCGCATAGCAAAATTATCTTTTCGTGTATGTGCTTCAATCCGAATAATATGTGAATATGTTGTAAAAACATATTTCGTTAACCACTTTACACATAAAAGTCCTAAACCTTTTCCGCGATACTCTTTCTTCAAGCGGATGTCAAAAAGGCAAGTTGGATCTGCTAAATCAAAAATGCGAATAATCCCAATTTCTTCATTATCCATTTTAACCCAAAACGTTTCATTTCCATTATCAGAATAAAATCCGTTATTGATTCCTTTTTTGATTGAATCCACTGTTGGACTTTCTTGACCATGAAATGGCCATCTCTCTGAAGTCAAAAATTCAATCAGTCTTATTGTTTCTGAATTAGGGTCAAATGGTGTGAATTGTAACATCTCAATCACTTCCTTATTTAATTAATCTAACTATAACAAAAAGAGAATAAAGAAGAGCAAATTAATAATTTCGCTAACACTTTCATATAGTTTTAAAAACCACATTACGTGATGTTTATATTTACTATCGTTAGAATTTCTGCTATATTTTACTTAAGAAAAACAGTAGTAAGACATAGGGAAGAAGGTTTGTTTATGGGAGAAACACATATTTTTACGAAAGGTGAAGAAATTGCTAATGCAATTACACATGGGATCGGTGCATTATTGAGTATTGCAGCACTCGTTTTGCTTATCGTTTTTTCATCCCTTTACGGTAGTGCTTGGCATATCATTAGCTTCACTATTTACGGAAGCACTATGGTGCTCATGTACATTTGTTCAACATTACTCCACAGCCTTCCTGCTGGAAAAGCAAAAGATATTTTTGAAATTTTTGATCACTCCTCGATTTATTTCTTTATCGCAGGATCATATACACCATTTCTTTTTACTATCGTCGACGGTTGGATTAGCTGGACGATCTTCGGGATTGTTTGGGGACTAGCAATTGGAGGAACTGTCTTTAAATCCTTTTTTGCAAAAAAGTTTTTATTTTTTTCCACATTGCTTTATATTGTGATGGGCTGGTTTATTGTTGTCGCCTGGCCTTCAATCGTTGAAAATCTAGCTTACAATGGGATTGTTTTATTAGTGCTCGGCGGCATTGCTTATACTGCTGGCTCAGTGTTTTATATGTGGCGTGGCTTCAAATATCATCATATGGTTTGGCATATCTTCGTCATGATTGGTAGTGCTCTGCATTTTTTCTGTATCCTCTTATACTTATTACCTAGCCATTAAAAAAACAAAAACGCGGGACTGTCCGAACACAAAGAGCCTGGCACCTCCAACACTTTATATAGATAAAAGGCAGTTAAAGCTGCCCTATATATTGTGTTGTGAGGAGAGAGCCTGGCACTTATCGGACAGCCCCACGTTCATTCACGTGTTACCACCTTTTTTCGTAAGCTACTTACTATTATTATAAAAACTTTCAGGGATTTTCCCTATGTTTCTCCGATGATACAACAGTGGTTCTTTGTTTTCATTTTGAATATCTACTACTTCAGCAATAAAAATCGTATGATCACCTGCTTCAATAGCCTTTACATTTTTACATTGTAAAACTCCAGCAACTCCCGAAATAATTGGCAGATTATTCGCTGATAGGCTCCATTCACAATTTTTGAATCGATCAATCCCTTTACTTGCAAATAAATTACAGATTTCACTCTGATCACTTGCTAATACATGTACCGCAAATTTATCGGTTTTAATAAAAGCCTCATAAGATGATACCCTTTTATCAATAGACCATAAGATAAGTAGAGGACTTATTGATACTGATGCGAACGAATTTACTGTAAGTCCTAGAGGAATGCCATGCTCATTTACTGTTGTTACAACTGTCACACCAGTAGGATAGTTTCCCATTACCTCTTTAAAAAGTGATATCTTCGTGCTATTTTCCATAATCAAACACACCTTTCATAAAATGATCCTGCAACAATCTCAGTGTTAATTCATTTTCATGTACCTTTATTTTATTTAAATTGTCAAAAATTATTATGATTTTGATAAATAATCCCTTGGCGAATCCATTATTACTGTTTCATTTCTTGAATTTATCTTCCTAAAGGAGAAGCTTATATGAGAATACATCCAGAGGTAGCAAAGATATTAGGGGGCGGGAATGTGTCTAGAGGTGAAGAGATCGCCTCTTATGAAATGTTTGGAAATGTGGGGATATTAGTTCTATCTAAATTAAATAAACCCAGAAAGATAGACTTTCTACAAAGTGTCTACTATTCTGGGTTTCTATCATTTTTCTAAAAAAGCAAATCTATCTTTTATTAAGCACCTAATACATAAAACACATATCTACTCATGCCTTCTGCCAAAAATAAGACTACTAATGCTACATAACCAAAAGCTAAAGGTAGTTTCTTATCTTTTGAAAGGGCTAAATAGCCAAGAACAGCAACTCCGATTATTTCAATAATCCAACGAAGAGCCATTGTTCCAGAATATCCTTCTAAAGTGGCAAGTGCATTGGTTCCGGCAACCATATTTACTTCTGGCATTGCTGTCGAGAATACTGCCAAGCCTATTAGTTGAATAGCAATTCCAACGATAGAGATAATAAATGCAAACTTGACTATACTTTGTGCTAGTGTCCCTCTCTCTTTCTCACCTAACATTGAAACGATTAAGCTAGCTACTAATACTGGGCCTAATACAAGTGCAGTCCCAAAAAATGATGTATACGTGTTAATAGAATCCCAGCCACTAACAAGGGTATTAGCGTATATTGCCCCCATACAGTAAACATCAATTATCCCAATTAAAGTGGAGACAATTAATAACCAAACATTTACCTTTTTCTGTACAAAAGCTAAAGCTGTTGTTACAATTGTTGCTCCAATAAAGATACCTGTAACGAGGATTTCACGACTTTGCCATGATGATCCTAGATGTCGAATTGTATTTAACGCATTGCTTGGAGTTCCTAAATGCGTGAAGGAAGCAGCCAGTCCGACAAGGGAGAGCACGCTAATAACAATTAACGGTGTTTTCATAATGTTAAATGCCTTGTCTTCTCCCATTTCATTTATTTTCTTATAAAAAATGGCTAACATCAGCATTCCGCCAATGGAAGCTTGCAGACAAACGGTAAATATTAATAACGGCCATTCGTGCATAGTATATTACCTCCTTATAAAATAGCACCCTTGTGTGGATTGATAACAATATTTGGATGTGTAATGCTAGAACTTGGTAAGACATTAAGGTCCGCATTATTACCATGTTTTTTCCGTAATTCATCAATTGGTCCAAACTCAATCGCACGCATAATGCATGCTCCAACACAAGCTGGCTCTTCTCCTGCTTGTCGTAAATCAAAACAACCATCACATTTTGTCATTTTACCTAATTCCTCATTATACTGCGGTGCTCCATAAGGGCAATTCCACTCACAATATTTACAACCAACGCATTTATCATGGTCAACAAAAACAGTACCGTCTTCCTTACGTTTTGTCATCGCACCTGTTGGACAACCTTTTACACAACCCGGATCGTCACAATGGTTACAAGAGATAGAAAGATTAAATGACGTTACATTATTTACGAAAGAGCCATCTTTAAGGCTACCAAAATCTCCATTTTCAAATGTATAGATTCTTCTAAATTGAATTCCTTCTGGATTATCATTTTTATCCTTACAAGCAATCATACAAGCATTACAGCCTGTACAACGTGATTGGTCAATATAAAAACCATACTGTGTCACGTCTATCCCTCCCTATTAAGCTTTCTTAACATCAATTAAGTTTGTATGCTGTCCTGTATTTGCAAAGAATGGTGTAGATTCATGAGTAGTTAGTACATTAACACATCCTCTTGTATCAACCCCATCTTTATCGGGTGTATGCCATCCACCATGACTTAATGCTGTAACGCCTGGCATTACTCTGCTTGTTACTTTTGCTTTTACCTTCACTGTACCGCGGTCATTAAAAATCTTCACTAAATCACCATTAGAAATGCCACGTTTTTTCGCATCAGATGGATTAATCCAGAATAAATTTTCTTCAACTTCATCATGGCTCTTAATGTTATCAAATGTTGAGTGACAGCGACGTTTTGAATGATAACTAGTTAATTGCAATGGATATTTGTCTTGAAGCTCGCTACCATATCCTTCTTTTACTGCTACATATTTAGGAATAGCCGGAACATCTTCATGTAGATTTAAATCATATAAAGGTTGTGAAAAAATTTCGATTTTTCCAGATGGTGTTTCAAAAGGATGTGCTTCAATATCATTAATTTGATCAGCGAATCCGACAATTTTCTTTCCAGCAAATTTATGAATACCTTTTTGTTTTAATTCTTCTAAAGTCGGGAAACCTTCAATTTTTTCATGTGCCATATTAATTAAGGTATCTACCCATTCATCTTGAGTTTTTCCTTCATTAAATTCTTGTTCAAGTCCTAACTCTGCGGCAACTTTAGAAATCCATTCAAATTCAGATAATGAGCCATATAAAGGTTCAATGACTTTTGATGAATAATATACTTGTTGTCCATAGCTCCATGCACCGACAAAGTCATTATGTTCGAACCAAGTACAACTAGGAAGAATAATGTCTGAATATAGTGCTGACGGTGTCATGAAAATATCAGATGTTACGATAAATTCAACTAACGATTCATCTTTAAGAATTTCTATATTTTTATTTACATCTGCATGATTATTAACAAGTGCATTTCCACAAATATTGTAGATGGCTTTAATATTGGTACTTAAAGTTTCTTGTCCTTCAGGAAGGCCAATAACACCATCTGCTACGCCCATCTCAGTACCTCTAGTGATCGCGTCTGTCCATACAAAGCAATTGATCGATTCTGTAACAGGGTTGTCTGCAACTGGAAATGGAACCGTACCACCAATGGTCATACCGAACGGATCTGCCCAACCACCGCTAATACCAATGTTTCCTGTCATTGCTTGAATAATAACGGCAGAACGAGATTGTTGCTCACCATTCATATGACGTTGTACACCATTTCCTTGAATCCAAGCCATTGGTTTAGTAGTAGCAACTTCTCTTGCTAATTGGATAATTCTCTTAGCTGGTAATCCCGTAATTTCTGCAGCCCATTCAGGCGTTTTTGGTACACCGTCTGAATCTCCCATTACATAACTCTTATAAGATTCACCTTTTGGAGCTCCTTCTGGCATATGGTCTTCATCATGACCTGAACAAAATTTGTCTAAAAACGCTTGATCATGTAAGTTTTCTGTAAACATTACATACGCCATGCCCGCTACTAAAGCTGCATCTGTTGTAGGTCGGATTGGGAACCAATCATCTGCAATCCCTTGTACTGTTTCTGTATTACGTGGATCAATAACATAAATTTTTATTCCTCTATCCTTTGCCATACGTAAGTACATATTTAAATGTCCAAAGATTGTTGCAGAAGGATTATGACCGACTAATACAATTAGCTTTGAGTCTAGTAGTGTAGGAAGTGTTGAGCCACCACCTGCTGTTGATCCAAATGTATAAGGTCTAGCTAGGGCATGTGCACCAGCACTATAACTTGAGTGTCTATTTAATACTCCTCCATCTAAACAAAGGAGTCTTTTCATTAAAGTATCACCTGTTCCTGTCATCCCTTGTTGACCGGTAGCTTCACAAACATAACGGGAAGCGGGACCATATTCATTCTTAATACGGGTTGTTTCCTCAGCAATGATCTTCGCTGCCTCATCCCATGAGATTTCTTCAAATTTCCCTTCTCCACGTTTTCCTACTCGTTTAAGTGGTTTTTGAATGCGATCTGGATGGTAAACAAATTTACGATAGTTTCTCCCACGTACACATGCGCGAATTTGAGGGTACTCCACATTATCCGCATTTTTATCATTTTCAGAATCATCTGTAGTGATTCGTTCAATTACACCATCTTTTACATGGGTTTTAATGACACAGCGGCCCCCACAGTTTAATTGACTACATGTAGCTGTTATCACTTCTTCACTACTAGAGTTATTTTCAGCTGCAGAAGCTTTTTTAACTAAACTCTTGGATACACCAACTCCTCCTAAAACTGCTGGTGCAGTAACAGCACCTGACCATTTTAAAAAGGTACGACGGCGCATTTTTTCTTTAGTGATTTTAGAAAATATATTTTCACTCATTTTCCAAGCCCTCCTTTAATGATTTCATATATTCATAGTCCTCATTCACAAATATATATAATAGTTTTGCAACACCTTTATAGAAAGACGTTGTCGTAGACGACAGAATATTCTCTGCAAATGGTTGTATCCATCTATTTAAATGTTCTTTCAATAACCAATACTGTGTATAAATGCCTTCCTCATACTCAGTCTTATTCCCAGCTTCTAAAGCTTTATTAGTATAATTAATTAAAAAAATTAAAAATTCTATTTCAATGGATATATGATCCTCTGGTTCAATATTTTCTTTCAAAAACTTCAAGCCGAATTGGTCTAATTTCCTTCTAATCTGAAATACTGGATCTCCAAACATCGAATGATCCTTCGTGACATAAACAGATTCCCAAGGTGGTGCAGGGGTTATCCCATTCGTATTAATCATCGTAAATGTTGCAAAATACGCGTCCCTCTCTTGTTGTTCAATCGAAGAAAGATCATCTCTCTTTAAAGTTTCAAAAAATTTATGTAAGAATTCGTTATCCTCTGTTAATACATCAATGAATTCTGAGGAAAAGTTCTCTTTCCATAGTTTCAACGTATCACCTGTTAAAGGTTCCTCCAATGCGATTTTCAAAAAAGAATAAAGAGTTTCTCTTTCTTTACTAATCGAAAAAAATTCTTTGTCGACCACCATTTCCATAATACAGCCTCCCTTCTTTACCTTTCCTCACTATTCCGATTGCGATATACCACCATCATATAAACTGTCATTAGAGATATTCGCAACTTTATCCTTTATCAATCCCCCTCTCATCTATCATTTTATATAAAAATTTTTGAAATCTACTTGTAAGCTCTTACATACTTTCATATGCTAATTTGTGGCTTGATCACACCAATTTGTGTCAATAAAATGGCTAAAGTGACCATTTTTTGACGGATAATATTTATTCTCATTCAACTTTCAATACAATCAATTAATCATTCTCGACAAGAACAACAAAAAGGGGCTGGGACAAAACCCACCTCTAACATGAAAAAGCCGGTGAAATTTTACGACAAGTAAAATTTCACCGGCTTTGATTATTTTTGCATTAA
>JAEWIG010000024.1 GCA_023387295.1 Bacillota bacterium
TGAATATGTACACGCGAAAAGTCGCCTAACTTCACCATTAATTCGCAAAGCTGGGAAACTTGTAGAAACAACATGGGAAGAAGCCTATGAGTTTATAGCTGGAAAGTTAAAAGGGATAAAGGAGCAATTCGGTCCTGAATCTATCATGATGTTTGCAACAGCAAGAAGTACAAACGAAGTAAACTATGTAACTCAAAAATTTATGCGGACTGTTATTGGTAGCAATAATATTGATGGATGTAACCGAACTTGACACGCTCCTAGTGTTGCCGGTCTGGCAACTGTATTTGGAAGTGGATTTCCAACAAATCGATTAGAAGACTTTGATAAGGCTGAAGTGTTGCTGCTAATGGGTTCCAACACAACTGAGGCCCACCCAATTATTGCAAATCGAATAAAAAAAGCAGTTAAATCTGGCTTGAAAATAATTGTTGTTGACCCACGAAAAATTGATATGGTTAAATTTTCACACCGCCATTTACAACTAAATGTCGGTTCCGATATTGCTTTAATGAATGCAATGATTCATGTGATCATTAAAGAAGAATTGTATGACTCTAATTTTATTGAAAAATTTACTGCTGATTTTGACACATTAAAGAAGCAAGTGGAAATGTATACACCAGAATTCGCATCAGAAATCACTGGCTTATCTCCAGATGATATTATTGCAACTGCAAGAGAATATGCCAAGGCAGATAGAGCGATGATTGCCTATACTCTAGGAATTACCGAGCATCATTGTGGAGTAAATAATGTTTTTGATGTTGCCAATTTAGCATTATTAACTGGGCATATTGGAAAAGAAGGCAGTGGCATCATGCCTCTTAGAGGACAAAATAATGTACAAGGTGCCGGTGATATGGGATGTTTACCGAATCAATTACCAGGTGCTGTTAGCATAACGAATGATGAATATCGATCTCGTTTTGAAAAAGCATGGAATATGAAAATTAATCCAGTTGCTGGAGATACACAAACGAGAGCATTTGAAAAGATGGAAAACGGGTATGTAAAAGCCCTTTATTGTATCGGGGAAAATCCGTTAGTGGCTGATGTTCATAGACATCATACGAATGATCTTCTACAGAAGCTAGATTTGCTAATTGTACAGGATATTTTCTTAACGGAAACAGCAAAATTGGCAGATGTTGTTTTGCCAGCAAGATCATGGGGAGAAGTAGAAGGAACCTATACAAATACAGACCGTCGAATTCAACGTGTTCGTAAAGCGGTAGAGCCGCATCCGAATACGAAGGATGATTGGCAAATCCTTTGTGATTTATCATCCATGCTTGGTTATGAGATGAACTATCATAATAGTGAAGAGATTTGGGAGGAAGTTCGAGAGCTAGCTTGGGAAATGTATGGTGGAATGCCATACTCAAGACTAGAGAAGGAATATAGCCTTCATTATCCATGCCCAGATGAATCCCACCCAGGAACTTTCGTGCTTCATGAACGCTATCATAACGAAAGTGAGTTTGCTGGTAAAAAATCATCCTTCGTTCCTGTTATGTATACAGAGCCTGTTGAGCTTCCAGATGAAGAGTATCCATTTACGTTAACAACGGGTAGACGCTATGAATCCTATAATACACATACACAAACATTGTATTATGCTCCTGGTGTGAAAATTAAGCAAACAGAGGAGTCTGCTGATATTCATCCAGAAGATGCAGAACGATTAGGAATTGAATCAGGAGATCTTGTCGAAGTAAGCTCAAGACGTGGTAGTGTGACAGTAAAAGCAAAAGTAACGGATCAGGTGTCACCTGGTCTAGTATTTATGAGCTTTCACTTTAGTGATGTACCTACTAACGTTTTAACAATAAATGAATTTGACCCGATTTCGGGAACAGCTGAGTTTAAGGCATGTGCCGTAAATATTAAACCTCTACATTCAGCTAACTAAACAGCTAATTTCATAGAAATAATAGTTAATAAAGGAAAAGCAGACTGGTGCTTTTCCTCTTTTTATGCTAATAATTAAAAATTAGATTAAAAAAAATTCTCATGAATGTTATCCAAGCAGTGGATTAAAATGATATAATTTTATTGTTTCTCTTTTTTACAATGAAATAGAAATGACAGACTGTGTGCGATATTTTTGAAATTTTTACAGGATTTCTACATAAGCTATCACTATAGAAAGGTGTTGACATATAAAGAATGCGAATAACAAAAGCAATTCCAAATGCGTTAACTTTAGGAAATTTATATTGTGGTTTTTTATCTATTGGATTTGCAGCTAATGGTCAATATAATAATGCTGCCATTCTAATCCTGATCGGTATGATGCTAGATAGTATGGATGGGCGAATGGCAAGAATGTTAAATGTAGACAGCTCATTAGGGAAAGAGCTTGATTCCTTAGCAGATATTGTTACATTTGGAGTAGCTCCCTCATTTTTAGTTTATTATACATACTTCTTTCAATTTGGTTTTTTAGGATTAGTTGTAGCAGGGCTTTTTCCTTTATTCGGCGCTTATCGGTTAGCGAGATTTAATATAAGCTCAACAAAAACTTCATTGGATTATTTTGTAGGTGTTCCAATTACAGCCGCAGGGGGGATACTAGCTATCCTCACATTATTTGGCGATAAAATACCACATATTGCTACGACCGTAGTTTTCACAGCAATGTGCTTTCTTATGGTAAGTAAAATTCGAATTCCAAGCTTAAAAAAGGTCCCATTACCTAAGTATGGAACAATTGTTACCGTTTTTCTTGGCTGTGTATTATTTATCATTTATCAAACAGGTTCAAGTGGTCAAGTTCCTTATTTTATTTACATTGCGACACCAATGTACATAGCGTATTTAGCCTATCGATTTGTTAAAGGGAAGAACAAAAAAGAAGAGTGATTAAAGTGTAAGGGAAGAGAGGTGATATACCTCTCTTTTTTTGTGAAAATATTACAAAATATTAACAATTATTTAAAGGAATTTTCATAAAGGCCTATTAAATCAATATTTTACGATATTTCTCTTTAATAGCATGCCAGTAAGGTAAAATCGACAAAATATTGTATCGACTGCCAAATTATGATAAGAATAGACTATATATAAATATAAAATCCATTATTTAGAATATATGAATCTTTAGGAGTATATTTAGAAGTCGAAGCTGGTAAAAGGGTGATAGTCATTGGATGGAATGTTTGACCAAGATCGAGTACAGCCATGGATAGATTCATTACAGGAATTGTTTAAAGATGGTCGAGAAACATATGAGAAATTTTTGGGAATGGAAAAAGAAATCCATCAGATTAGTGGTTTTTTGCAAAATTTCACGAATTTACGCTACGCATTAGATGTTTCTGCAATTGTCGCTGTTACAGATGTAAAGGGTAGAATTATTTATGCAAATAATAAATTTTGTGAGCTATCTAAGTATAGTCGAAATGAGCTGTTAGGAAAGGATCATCGATTACTTAATTCTGGATTCCACGATAAAAAGTTTTTTAAAAAAATGTGGAATACGATTAATCAAGGGGAGGTATGGGAAGGGGAGGTTAAAAACAGGGCAAAAGATGGAACGTTATACTGGGTGAAAACAACGATTGTTCCTTTTAAGGACCAAGATGGAATTCCGGTTATGTATATAGCTATCAGAACAGATATTTCAGAAGGAAAATTTGCTCAAGAAAGATTGCTAACCGCTTTACAAAATGATTTCCACCATGTTGTTAATTCTATGCATAATTTTATCTTTAAAGTCATTCGCAACTCAGAGGGACAATTTATTTATAAACTTAGTGATGGGAAATTAGCACATCAATTAGAATTAGCAAATGAGAAAACCTATAATAAGAGTCCTGATGAAGTTTTTCCATCTGATTTGGCTACACTTATAACAGATAATTATAAGGAAGCATTTAAGGGTGAGCCCGTTTCATATCAATATTCCTATAAAGATAGACAGTTATTAACCTTTCTTTCTCCGATATATCGTGATGGAAAGGTTATTGAAGTAATTGGAAATTCAAATGATATTACTGAATTACAAAAAGCACAAGAAGACGTAGAGTTTATGGCTTTCCATGATTTGTTAACAAGTTTACCGAATCGACGGAAGTTTAGCTACGATTTAAATCACATTATTAATCATTCTTTTGACACAAAGCAAAATATAGCTTTGTTTTTCCTCGATCTAGATAGATTTAAACAAATTAACGACTCATTAGGACACTCAGTTGGTGATGAGCTAATTAAAGAGGTTTCAATAATCCTTAAGCGAATAATTGGTTCTAAGGCACATATTTATCGATTTGCGGGTGATGAATTTGTGCTAATATTTCCAAACTGTAATAAAAAGTTGGTTGAAACGTATGTTAAGCAAATTTTAGATGTTTTCGACCAATCTATTGTTCTTCCATCGAATTTACAAATCTATTCTACTTGTAGCATTGGCATAAGCCTTTATCCTGAGCATGGTGAAGATTATGAAACATTATTAAAAAACGCTGATGCTGCTATGTATGTTGCGAAAACAAGTGGTCGAAATAATTACCGAATTTATCAGCAAGAGATGAATGCATCTAAAGAAGAAATTTTACTAATTGAGTATCATTTACGAGAAGCAATCGAAAATAATGAATTGGAACTATACTATCAACCGAAGCTAGATTTAGAGACAAAGAAAATCAATGGAATGGAAGCATTACTTCGTTGGAATAGCCCAGTTTTTGGTCAAGTCCCACCAGATAAGTTTATTCCGATTGCGGAGGAAACAGGATTAATCATAAAAATTGACCGTTGGGTATTAGAGGAAGCCTGCCTGCAAAACAAACTGTGGAATGAATCATGGTTTTCTTCACCGTTAAGAATAGCTGTTAACATTTCCCCTTTGCATTTTCGTCTCCCTAATTTCGAGACGGTCGTTGAAAAGGTGTTAAAAAAGACGGGGCTAAATCCACAATTGCTTGAAATTGAAATTACTGAAAACAGCTTTATTGATCAAGCAGAGGAATGTATTCATTGTTTAAATAAATTACAACAGTTAGGCGTTACTGTGGCAATTGATGACTTTGGCAAGGGATATTCCTCGCTTAATTATTTAAGAATGTTTCCGATTAATGCGCTGAAAATTGATCGGAGCTTTATTCATGAGGTGTCAAAAAATAAAGATGATATTGCGATTGTAAAGGCGATTATTTTCCTAGCACATGAACTAAATTTAAAAGTAGTAGCCGAAGGTATTGAAACAAAAGAGGTTATTCAATTATTAGAGGATATTGGTTGTGATGAAATTCAAGGTTTTTATGTTAGTAAGCCTCTTCCCAAAAAGGACTTTGAAGCCGTTTATGATCGTTTGGTTAAAGGATAATTAGGTATTGTCACAAGGAAAGTGGAAATCGGTCTGGATACTGATTTCCACTACCTTAATAAAAACCGCTATTCTAAACAAAAGGGGGCAAAATGAAATGAATAGTATTAAAACGAAGCTGTTAGCGGTTGTTGTACCTATTATTTGTATTGCTTTAATTTTGGTTGCTTATATAAATCAAATAAAAGCAAAAGAATTTCTAGAAGCCAACTTTGAAAAATATTCTATAGCCAACTTAGAAAAAACACAGGAAAAACTAGATGATACTTTTCGTATTCATATTGAGAGATTAAAAGGTTTTGCGGAAAGCTCAGATGTTATTAGTGGAGATAAAGGCCAACAACAAGCATTTATTAATCGCGTAGCGAAAGAATTTACTGATTATTCCGTTATTTTGATAGCGGATTTAAAAGGAAATACGATTACATCTATTAATAAAGATATAAATATTTCTGAACGTGATTACTTTCAAACAATCGTCTCAGGTAGTGAATTTTCTATTTCAGATCCAATTATTAGTAAGGTTGATAATTCAACGACAATCGTTTTTGCAGTACCAATTAATGATGACAAAGGGAAAACAGTTGGCGTGTTGGGGGGAACCTTCCCGATCGATAGTTTACAGAAACTCGTTTCTGAAGTGAAAGTTGGAGAAACAGGATACGCTTTCTTAACCGATGAAAATGGTATGTTTATTGAACATCCTAATGATAAGTTAGTGCTCGAAAAATCTGTATCTGACTTAGGAATTCCAGTTTTAGAAACTGCTATTAAGGATGTAAGAACAGAAAAAACTGGGAGCATTCGCTATATTTTCGAAGGAATTGATAAGTTTACTTTTTATCAAAAATTAACGTCTAACAATTGGGTATTGTTTATTGGAGTTCCAACGGCTGAAGCTACTAGCGAGTTATCGTATTTGACGAAGCTTTCTTTTGTTACTGTGGGAATAATTTTAGTTTTTTCAATCATAATTATTTTTATTTTTTCTTCTAGACTAGTTAAACCAATACAAAAAATGAGCCATTTAACTTCTGTAGTCGCGAAAGGGGATCTGACCTTATCAGTTGAACATCAAGCAAAAGATGAGATTGGAATTCTCGGTGCAAACTTTAACACCATGATTTCTGGAATGCAAAGAATTCTAAAGCAAATCCATTTAGTTTCAGATCATGTTAAGCAATCCTCTACAACACTGGTAAACTCAAGTGAGGAAACAAAGCTATCGGCTGAACAAGTTGCTACTGCGATTAATGAATTAGCTACTGGTACTACCGATATAGTCAATTCTGTAACAAGTGTAACAGATAAAGTTCAATATATGAGTAATACGCTAGAAGACTTAAGTAAATTTGCGAGCGAGGTAAATGAAACCTCCCTACAAAGTAAGGCGTTGTCAGAAAAAGGAGAGGTACTTGTTAATTTGGCCATTGATTCTATTCGAGAGGTGAATAATCAAGTCCAAGAAACAGCAGAAATTATTCAGCTCGTTGATAAAAGGTCTACAGAGATTGGCAATGTCATAGAAATAATCACAAGAATTGCAGAACAAACAAATTTACTCGCTTTAAATGCATCTATTGAGGCGGCGCGAGCAGGTGATGCTGGTAGAGGCTTTGCTATTGTAGCAGAAGAGGTTAGAAAGCTTGCTAGTGAAACGAATCATTCTGCTGAAAGAATCTCAAACATGATTTCAGAAACGCAAAACGAAAGCCACCGAGCAGTAAAATCGATTGATATAGGATTAAGTGTTGTTGAAGAAGGTATGCAAGCAGTAATTCAATCGGGAGAAGCATTCACGAAAATATCTGAAAATATTAATATGACTTCTGCTCAAATTGAAAAGACAAATAACTCAATTAGAAACCTAGAAGAGGTTAGCTTGAGCATAACAGAAGACATGGAAAGCATTTCAGCTGTAACAGAACAATCCTCAGCTAGTGCCGAAGAAGTTAGTGCAGCATCCGAACAACAAGCAGCAAGTGCTATCCAAATTTCTAATGATGCGATTGAACTTTCTAACCTAAGCAATGAATTACAAGAAATGATGAAACAATTTAAAATATAGGTTTATAAAATTTTAACTGCTTGGCTCTTTATGAAATAAGAGTCAGCAGTTTTTTCTTTTGATATTGATATATATTCATATTTCTATGAATCCTTTCCGTTATCATGTGTAGGACAGAACTACGCCATGCGTTTGAGTAGCCAGAATAAAATTATAGCAGTATAATAACTTTATTAAAATTTAGCATATATATTACAATAGTAAAAAGGAGTCTTTTATGTGGAACTACTGAATCAATTAATGGAAACCTATGCTTCATTTTTCGACTGGCAAATGTGGGTAGAGGTTTTATCAGATCCTGTATCATGGGGACTTATTGGAACATTAGTTATTTTGGAAGGCTTGTTATCTGCGGATAATGCTTTAGTTTTGGCTGTAATGGTAAAGCATCTTCCTGAGGATAAGAGAAAAAAGGCGCTTACATATGGGTTGATTGGTGCATACTTCTTTCGGTTTATCTTTATTGGTCTTGGAATGATATTAATCAAGTTCTGGTGGATTAAAGTATTGGGTGCTGCCTATTTGGCTTGGATCGTGATTAAGCATTTTTGGATTGGTGAAAATAACGAAGAGACAAATGGTGTGAAAAAAGATGGTTGGTTAATTCGAACCTTTGGATTGTTTTGGGGAACGGTTATTTCTGTTGAATTAATGGACTTGGCTTTTTCTGTTGACAGTATTTTAGCGGCTTTTGCAGTATCAGAGGAAGTATGGATCTTATTAATTGGTGGAATGCTTGGCATTCTCATGATGCGTACAGTTGCAAAAGTATTTCTAGTCTTAATTGATAAAGTTCCAGAGCTTGAGAATACCGCATTTATTCTAATTGCGATTATTGCGGCAAAAATGTTTGCAAGTGTATTTGGCTTTGAACTAGATCATATGATTTTCTTTGCTATTCTTATTATAGCTTTTGCTGCGACATTTATTATTCACTTTATGAATAAGAGAAAAAAATTAGCGGAATGAAATGAAGATTTTTTGAAGGCAAAATTGTAAACTAACAAAGGTTGTTCCAAATTCTTGGGACAACCTTTTTAATAAAATACATTGCATGAAACCATAAGATTATCATATTTTAGATTTTTTTACTCCGACACGTCCTGAAAAGAACGTTGCGCCCCCGCCCATATCTGAAAGGCGGTCAGGTGTTAAAGAATTCACTAATTGTTTCGTACCTTCCATATTTGCCCACAGACCTTGACTGACTACAACACCAGGTAAAACAGAGTCCCCAATTGAAGCAATGAGCTCAACTTCTCCACGATGATTCCATAGACAAACTTTTTCTCCATCTTTTATTTGAAGAGAGTTAGCGTCCTCTACATTTATAAATAATCGCGGTTCTTTTTCAAGCTTGATGTGCTTTTCTGTACTAGAAAAAGTAGAGTTTAAAAAATTGTGATTAGGTCCAGGAACAAATAAGAAGGGTAAATCCCCATCGTGAACTAATGGAGTATACGTTGGTAAAGGTGGATAACCATTTGCCTTCATTTGTTCAGAGTAAAGCTCAATCTTCCCACTAGGAGTTGGTAATCCATCTGGGAAAAGCGGCTTAATAGCTGCCTTTACATATTGATTTTCTACTAACCTTTCAAATGTAATCCCTGTTAAATAAGGATTAGATGGATTATTAAGTGATTGCGCAATCATTTCGGCTTCAGTATCATCAAATACCGGATCTAGAAAGCCCATCCCTTTTGCAAGTAAACGAAAAACCTCAACATTAGATTTCGACTCTTCGTAATGTTCGATAACAGGCTGCTGAATTTGAAT
Source organism: Bacillota bacterium (assembly GCA_023387295.1). Lineage (GTDB taxonomy): Bacteria > Bacillota > Bacilli > Bacillales > Cytobacillaceae > Cytobacillus. Next base: position 9,177 of record JAEWIG010000024.1, read on the forward strand.
ATAATGATGCCAGTAGGATGAATAAAAATCGGTATTTTCATAGGACGATGTAGCAGGAAGAATAATATCTGCAAAAGCTGCGGTTTCTGTTAAGAATAAATCGTGAACAACGAGAAACAGATCATCTCTAGAAAGTCCATCTCTTACTTTATTCCCATCTGGTGTACATACGGCCGGATTACTATTAAAAACATACATAGATTGGACAGGAGGTGTTAACTCTAGCAATGCCTGCCCGAGTAAATTCATGTTAATGACACGTGTTTCCTTATTAGCTAGTAATTCTGGACGTTGCAACTGCTCTTCATTATGGGATAGAAAACCCGAATTTGCCTTGTTTGCCCCACCACCCTTTAATAACCATTGACCTGTTAAGGCAGGGAGACAAGTAATTGCGCGTGTATTCATACCACCATTATCATGATGCTGGAGCCCATTACCAATTCGAATAAAAGCAGGGCTGATCTCACCATACATTCGTGCAAGCTTATATATATCCTCAACTGACACACCAGTAATTTTTGAAACGAATTGTGGGTCATATTGTTTCACATGCTCCTGAAATTCCGCATGACCAACGGTATATTGCTGTAGGAAAGTAGGATTAACAAGGTTTTCGGCAAATAAAATATGTGCTAGTCCTAGAGCAAGAGCCCCATCTGTTCCAGGTAAAATAGGAATAAACCAATCAGCGAGTCTGCTAGTTTGATTTTTATGAACATCAATTACAATAATTTTTGCACCATTCCTTCTTGCTTTCTGTGCGAAGGCAATTTGGTGCATATTCGTACTTACTGCATTAATACCCCATAGAATTATTAATTTTGCATGAACAGTCTCCTCAGGATCAGTTCCTAGATTGCCGCCCATCGTATACTTATAGCCAGTCGTTCCTGCTGCTTGGCAAATCGTTTCATCAAGCCTTGATGCGCCTATACGATGAAAAAAGCGTTGACCCATGCCCGCGGCATTTAAATGTCCCATATTACCATAAAAATGATAGGGTAAAATACTTTCTGGTCCATCTGTTTTTATGAGTTCTTTCCATTTATAAGTGATTGTATCAATTGCTTCTTCCCAGCTAATCCGCTCGAATTTTCCCTCTCCCTTTTTCCCTATTCGTTTCATGGGATATTTTAAACGATTTGGATCATAAAGTCGTTCTGTTATATTACGGACCTTATTGCAAATATGACCTTGTGTAACAGGGTGGTTTGGGTCTCCTTCAACTTTAACTATTTTTCCGTTTTCTTTATGAAGAAGAAGTCCGCATTGATCTGGGCAATCTAATGAGCATACAGCTGGAAAGATGCCATTTTGTTCCTGAACGAAAGACTTCATGAAATGTTCTCCTTTTGATTAAAAAATAATGATATTTTCATCATATGATAGTTTGAATTCACTCGCAATAAAAGTGATAAATTTTCTGAAAACATATTACAGATTGGATTACAGAATGATCTTAAGTCTGCTATGATAGAGGATATTCAATCTATTAAGTATTAGTATCAAATTTTTAAGGAGTTTTCATCATGAATCATGCTTCAACCATTAAGGGGAAAATGAAACAAACGTTTATCCTCTTAATCCCAATCTTAATTACACAGCTCGGAATGTTTTCTATGGTGTTCTTTAATACGGTAATGTCAGGAAAGTATAACCCTTCGGATTTAGCTGGGGTAGCTATAGGTTCGTCTATCTGGAATCCAATCTTTACTGGTCTTAGCGGGATTCTTCTTGCCGTTTCTCCGATAGCTGCTCAGAAACTTGGAGAAAAGAAGAATAAAGATGTTACTTCCATCGTAAAAAACGGGATCTTTCTAGCATTAATCATTGCTTTATTAGTAATTTCATTAGGGGTTTTCTTTTTAGAACCTTTATTATCATTAATGAATCTTCCCACTAGTGTGCAAAATACAGCTCATGATTATCTAGTGGGGCTTAGCTTTGGTATCATTCCTTTATTTATTTTTAACGTATTACGCTCCTTTATTTATGCATTGGGAAAAACCCGGATTGTGATGATTATTTTGCTGCTCTCACTACCTTTTAATTTCTTTTTAAACTATGTGCTTATATTTGGTCATTTTGGTTTTCCTGAACTCGGTGGGGCAGGTGCTGGTTTTGCAACATCCCTTACATATTGGCTGATTGTTGCTATGACTGCCTATATTGTTAAAAAACATGAACCGTATGGTCAATATGAGGTTTTTAAAAACATTATTGGCTTTTCTGCAGAAAAGTGTAGAGAAATCCTGAAAATTGGGGTACCAATGGGATTATCAACTTTTTTTGAAACGAGTATGTTTGCTGTTGTTACAATACTACTAAGTAAGTTTAATGTGACGACAATCGCTTCTTATCAAGCAGCATTAAATATCGTTTCCTTCCTTTATATGGTACCAATTAGTATATCAATGGCCCAAACAGTTTTAGTGGGCTACGAGGTTGGAGCGAAAAGATATAAGGATGCAAGAGATTACAGCTGGTTAGGCATTTATTTATCCATGTTTATCGCCCTCATAACTGGGCTTTTAGTTGTGCTATTCCGCTATGAGGTTGCTGGACTGTACTCCAATGATTCCGAAGTCATTCAGCTAACAGCACATTTCTTAATTTACGCTCTCTTTTTCCAACTTGCAGATGCACTTCAAGTAACAGCTCAAGCGGCATTAAGAGGCTATAAGGATGTTAATCTTGCTTTTGTTATAACTCTAATCGCCTATTGGCTTATTTGCTTGCCTGTTGGTTATGGATTAGCAAATTTCACAAGTATGGGAGCAACCGGTTATTGGATTGGTTTGACTATTGGGCTATTAGCAGCTGGAATATGTTTGTCTGGCAGACTCATTTTTATTCAAAAGAAAAGGTTCCCCAGTGTAAAAATACAAGCGAAAATGGCTCAATAAAAAAGCTGACCATAGGAGTGTTAATGATACCTTATGGTCAGCCCTTTTTTTACTCCATAGCATTGTCATTGTACCAGTCGGAAAATTGTCCGCTTCCTTTACAGCCTGGACAATCAAGATTTCCATAGAAGGCATATTCGCTCGCGGGATAAGTTAGAAATCCTCTTCCATAGCAATCGGGACATTTATTTTCCTCTTTCATTCTTGCAATTCGATTTTCATAACGTGTTGTTTTCCATTCATTAAAGGCATTTAGTAATCCCATTTTATCACCTCGCAGATTTATCCTATATTTTTTATTTAAAATCCATTTTTTATACATGTTTTGGAATTTATTAATAGTAAAAAGTGATGTCACTTTGTCATTTCGCAACAGGAAGTTTAACGAAAATGAAGAATATTACAGTAATAGCCTAGCCTACTAAATTGTGTTTTGCTGATTTTTTGATGAGGAGAGATGATATTTGTGATTAATTATCAGGACTATGACGGATTAGGACTTGCAGAGCTAGTGAAGAAAAAAGAAGTTCATCCGATTGAATTGGTTGAACAAGCGATTAAATCCATTGATGCCCTTAACCCAAAATTGAATGCAGTCATTCATAAAATGTATGAAAAGGCCAGAGAAGCAGCAGAAAATGAACCGAGTGGTATGTTTGCAGGCGTGCCGATACTTCTAAAAGATATTACGCAGGAGGTGGAAGGAGAGCGGATTACCTCAGGGTCAAAGGCGTATCAAAATTATCGTGCAAAAATGGATTCTGAGTATGTTCGGAGGCTTCGAATTGCAGGCTTCAATTTCATAGGTCAGACGAATGTCCCTGAATTTGCTTTAATGGCAATAACAGAACCAGATCATTATGGTGCGACGAGAAATCCTTGGAATGTGGACTATACACCGGGAGGATCAAGTGGAGGCTCAGGTGCTGCGGTAGCATCAGGCATGGTGCCGATTGCTGGAGCGAATGATGGAGGCGGATCAATTAGAATCCCAGCTGCCTACTGTGGGTTGTTCGGACTTAAGCCGACAAGAGGGCGAACGCCTGTAGGGCCAAGTAATGGAAGAGGCTGGCAGGGTGCTTCCGTCGAGCATGTATTAACGAGATCGGTTAGAGATAGCGCTGCGATGTTAGATGAGCTAAATTCCTATGATAAATCAGCAGCATTTTATGCTCCTCCATATCAAGGAAGCTACTTAGAAGCTCTGAAGACACCGATATATAAAAAAAGAATCGCTTTCTCCTTTCGCTCTCCGATCGGAACTGAAG
>JAEWIG010000347.1 GCA_023387295.1 Bacillota bacterium
AAGAATCGTTTTAGCAACTCGATACATCGTTACTTTATGATTAAGGATGAGCTTTTCAAACGAAGAGGTATTTCCTTTTTTCGCCTTAATTACTTCTTTCATATGATCCAATTTAATCTCTCCTTTCTTCATTAATAGTAGGGTGTAAACATGATTATGACTATGTAACTAGTTCAGGATTACTCAATATGCCTTATTTGGGGTTATAATGGTTAGATACATATTGACCCTTGTTAGGTTTCAATTAGTTTATCAACTATCAATATTTCATCATACTTTGTATTCATATCTTTATGTTAATACTAAAGTAAGCAAAAAAGTTAAGGACCATAAAATAATCCTTAACTTATTCGTATTCTTGAGTATTTTAATAATCTTTAATCCCCTTGAAAGATTACGGAAAAACCACTAACCCCATCTTAACATCAATGATAATTGACAACATTTTTCATTTCCACTACTCGATTCAAAGTGTAATAAAAGCCCATCTGGAGTATAGGAAACCTTGGGGATTCTCCTAATTCCGGTTGATTTCAGCATGCTCTGAATTTTTTCTTGCTTCGCTTCTTGTGCTGCACTCATAAACGCAAAGGAGAATTGTCTAGAAGTAGCCATCTTCGTTAAAAGAGTGCCAGCGTCCTTCATGATGATCTCCATTTCCTTAGCAGAACTCATGAACTGGGAAGGATCGACCATTGGATATTGTCTAAAATGATAGTGAGGGGAGAAGGCATAATAATTTGGGTTTTGGCTAGTATGGAAGTTATTCATGAAATTTCTTGTGTAAGGATTAAAAAAGGGTGGATACACAGTCATACCCCTTTCTTTCTACATTTTTTTGGTGATATCTTTAATATATGCTTTCACAGCTGGGACTGTGTTTTTTCTAGTGTTTGAATCGTATACCAAGGAAGGATTTGCTATAGTAAAGGGAGAATAAAAGGTTAATGAGAAAGGGGATTGTTATGGATATTCAAAATACGCTTATTGGTGCTTTAGGTATTGAAATTACTCAGCTTGAAAAGGGAAAAGTAGTTGCGACCATGCCGGTTGATGAACGAACTAGACAGCCGTTTGGCTTGCTCCATGGAGGTGCATCTGTTGCCTTAGCTGAAACGGTTGCAAGTATAGGAGCATATGAGCTTGTCGATAAGGAAACAGAAGCGGTTGCCGGCCTTGAAATAAATGCGAATCATGTTAAGGGAAAACGTGAAGGTACTGTAACAGCAATTGCAACCGTTCTTCATCAAGGAAGAACAACGATGGTATGGGATATAAAAATCGTTGATGAACAGGACCAGCTCATTTGTGTTTCCAGATGTACAATGGCTGTTATCAAAAAGAAGAACTAAAAACCAGAAGGAGAGTCATCCTTAGTTATCGGATGACTCTCCTTCTTTTATTTATTCTTTATTTCGAGCTTGTCCAGCTGTTTTTTCTTTTTCTGCATGTGCTTTTTTTAAATCATCCTGTACACTCGAATCACTTAACTTTACCCCAGAATTGTAGGCAGCACGACTAATTAAGTGGCCAGCTACTGGCGAGGTCAAAAAGATAAAGACAATGCCTAGGATGACTCGTGAGTTAAAGTGGCCTTCTTCCATATAAAAATAAAGAAATGTTCCTAATAGAATAGACATGACACCTAATGTAGCAGCTTTCGAGGCTGCATGGTTTCTCGTGTATACATCAGGAAGCCTAAGTACACCATAAGCGGCAACTAAGCTTAAAAATGCTCCAATGAGTATAAAAGCAGCAATGAAAATTCTAATAATCTCGGTCACGATCAATGATTACTCCCTTCTCTAAATATTTAGAAAAGGCAACTGTTCCGATAAAGGAGAGAATACCGATAAGTAGAATAATTTCTAAAAAAGCATTCGTTTTTAGAAAAATCGATACTAATGCAACAACAGCAACGAGATTTATTCCAATTGCATCTAGGGCTACAACACGGTCAGGAATAGTTGGTCCTTTAATCACTCGATATAATAGTCCTAGAATCGCAATAGATATGCAGAGGATAGCAATCTTTACAACGATTTCAATCATTATCGGCTCACCTCCATAATGGCTTTCTCAAAAGATCCCTTAATCGAACTAATGGCATCTTCAGCATCATCAATATCAATGGCGTGAATATAAAGAATTTTATTATCATCAGATACATCAATGACAAGCGTTCCCGGTGTAAGCGTAATTAAGCTTGCAAGAATGGTGATTTCCCAATCTTTTTCTAACACTGTTGGCAATGCGAATATACCTGGTCTAATGTCTAGTTTAGGCTTCAAAATGACTTTAAGCACAGAAATATTAGATAATATTAACTCGCGAATAAAAATATATGTAAGGTTAATGACAGCTAGTACCCTCCATAAATAAAACCGAGTCTGGAAAAAACGCCTAAAGGAAAAAACAATGGCTAATCCGAAAAAATATCCGACAAAAAAGGTAATCGGATCGTATGACACATTGAAAAACATCCAGATAAACGCTAAAAATATGTTTAATAATATTTGAAATGCCATACAATCACTCCTTTAAAACGGCTTCAATATAAATACTTGGATCTGCAAGCGTTTCAGCAGCCTGTGAAATATACGGAATCACATACTCTGAGCCCAATCCGTATAGAACCGAACAAATAACGAGAATTACTGGCGCAATGAGAAGCTTCCTTGTTGGTACCTTCGCCTCATCTGGATATTCCTGTGGTGTACCCCAGAAACCATTAATAAAAATCTTCATTATCGAAAATAATACAAGTAAACTTGATAGTAATACAATCCCAGCTCCCCAATAATGCTCAGCCTCAAATCCACCTTGTACAATCAATAGCTTTCCGATAAATCCACTTAGCGGAGGTATTCCAGCAAGTGCTAGTGCTGCAATAAAGAATGTCCAGCCTAGACCTGGGTAGCGCTTAATTAATCCGCTAATCTTCCGTAAATCACTTGTGCCTGTAATCGCAATGATGATCCCGATAAGCAGGAAGAGAGCGGCTTTTATAATCATGTCGTGTATCAGATAAAAAATGGACCCCGTTAATGCTTCTAGATTCATCACGGAAACGCCGAAAAGAATGACACCAACAGCGACAACAATATTGTAAATAATAATTTTCTTGATATCGTTAAAGGCAATTGCCCCGATAACCCCAACTATGACAGTAAGAATGGCGAGGATGCCCAAAAGCTCATGTGTATAGCCTGTATCGGTTACAAAAAACAATGTATATGTGCGCATAATCGCATACACACCTACTTTTGTTAGCAACGCCCCAAACAAGGCCATAACTGGTGCTGGAGGTGCATAATAGGAGCCTGGAAGCCAGAAGTATAATGGGAAAATGGCTCCCTTTATGCCATAAACGATTAAAAATAGGACAGCAATCACGGTAATAATCCCTGATTGGCCAATCTCACTTATTCGTACCGAAATATGAGCCATGTTCAATGTTCCAACAATTGAATATAAATATCCAACAGCGATAACAAATAAAGC
>JAEWIG010000355.1 GCA_023387295.1 Bacillota bacterium
TTTTTCTAATAATTATGAATAGTCATGTTACAACCATTATAAAACTATTTTACTACTTTTTACAACTAATATTAGTAAAATTTTTAGTAAAAAATATCTTAATTTGATATTTTAAAAGCAAGATCATTAATCTTCAACTCCTGCTTAAATGAAAGCAGTTTTGTATCTTTGTTGATAATGACATATTCTAATCCAAACATATCTGCCCAATCTACAAGCTGCTCCGTCGTAACTTGTGTGGAGAAAACCGTATGATGAGCGCCTCCAGCAAGAATCCAAGCCTCAGCGGATTCACTTAGAGAAGGATATGGCTTCCAAAGAACTCTGGCAACTGGTAAATGGGGCATCACTTTTGGTGACTTGACTGCTTCAACTTCATTAATAATTAGACGGAATCGATTACCTAAGTCAATTAATGAAGCGTTAACAGCTTGACCTTCAACCCCATCAAACACAAGTCGTGCAGGATCCTGCTTTCCACCAATCCCTAGTGGATGCACCTCTAGCTTTGGTTTATTAGCCGCTATCGATGGACAAATCTCTAACATATGAGCACCTAAGACGAGTTCATTTCCAGGCTCTAAATGGTAGGTGTAGTCCTCCATAAAGGATGTTCCTTTACCTGCAGCCATGATTTTCATCACTCTTGTCAAGGCAGCTGTTTTCCAATCTCCCTCCCCACCAAAACCATATCCTTTCTCCATTAATCGCTGTACAGCCAACCCTGGCAACTGCTTTAAACCGTAAAGATCTTCAAAGGAAGTCGTGAAAGCTCCAAAATTCCCTTCTTGTAAGAAGGATGTTAGCCCCAGCTCAATTTTCGCTTGTTCACGGATTGCATCCCTTACCACCCCTTCGATTCTTCCTTCTGGCATAATTTCATATAATTCGGCATATTCATCTAAAAGTTCAGCTACTGCTGAATCAGAAATATCGTTGACACGAGAAACGAGATCGCCTACTCCATAACCGCTGATTGACCAGCCAAATTTAATTTGCGCCTCTACTTTATCACCTTCCGTTACCGCCACTTGACGCATATTGTCTCCAAAGCGAGCTACCTTTAGTTGCTTTCCTTCAGTAAATCCAACTGCTGTGGACATCCAACTTGCTAGCTTCTTCTTAACAGTAAGATGATCCCAATGTCCTACCACAACCTTACGCGGAATGTCCATTCTAGTAGCGATAAAACCAAATTCCCTGTCACCATGTGCCGATTGATTTAGATTCATAAAATCCATATCAATTTGGCTCCATGGAATATCTTGATTAAACTGCGTGTGCAGATGAAGCATTGGTTTCTGAAGTGCTAATAAACCAGAAATCCAATTTTTAGCTGGTGAAAAGGTATGCATCCACGCAATAACCCCTGCACATTTTCGATCTGCATTCGCTTCTAACATTAGCTTGTGTATTCCCTCTGGTGTTGTTAACACTGGCTTAAAAACTATATTATAAGAAAGAGATGAGTCGTTTAATCCAGAAATCATTTTTTTTGAATGCGCTTCAACCGCTAATAAAGTTTCAGTACCATATAGATGTTGACTTCCTGTTACAAACCAGAATTCATAATGATCTAATCCAATCACATGAATGCCTCCTTTATTTATGTTTTTATCTGTTCACTTCTTGTTGTATTATTTTTTATTTCTTCTTTAATGGCCTTTAAACGTTTCATAACGTCATTGTTTCCACGGCCAAAATAATCGTGCAAGACGGAATACTCTTGATACAATTTTTCATAAATCGCTGCATTTTCAGGTATCGGCTTGAAGGTATCACTTCTTATACGAGCCATTTTGTTTGCTGCATCTATAATGGAATCATAACCACCATTCTCGCTGCCAGCTGCTACAGCGGCAAACATTGCAGCTCCTAGAGCTGGTGTTTGACTTGATGCAGCTACTTTTATTTCAAGATTCGTGACATCTGCATAAATTTGCATTAGTAGTTTGTTTTTTTGAGGTAATCCTCCACAGGCATACAGCTCTGTAACAGGAATACCATTTTGATTGAAAGCGTCAACAATTTTTCGTGTGCCGAAAGCAGTAGCCTCGAGCAAAGAACGGTAAATTTCTTCAGGTTTTGTCAGTAAAGTCAAACCTAGAAGAACACCCGTTAAATTCGTATCAACAAGCACTGAGCGATTTCCGTTCCACCAGTCGAGAGCTAGTAATCCTATTTCTCCTGGCCTATACTTTGCTGCCTGCTGTTCTAGCCATTCATGTATTCCTAATCCCGCTTGCTCAGCTTTTTTCTTAACATGAACTGGAACACATTGTTCTACATACCAGGCAAAAATATCCCCTACAGCTGATTGACCAGCTTCATATCCTAGATAACCTGGAATAATTCCATCTTCTACAACTCCGCACATTCCTTCTACTTCTTTTTCCTCTGTACCAAGCAGCATATGACAGATCGAAGTTCCCATTGCCATAACCATTTTCCCTGGAGTGACAACACCAACTGCTGGTACAGCAGCATGTGCATCTACATTCCCAACAGCAACTGCAATGCCAGGGATCAAGCCCATTGATATGGCCATTTCCTCTGACAGCGTTCCTGCTCGTGAGCCAAGTGGTACAACTTCCCCTCGAAGCTTTGTTTCCGTTAAATGCTCTAAACGAGGATCTAGTGCTTTAAAAAATTCATTAGAAGGATACCCTTCATGTTTATGCCAGATTGATTTATATCCTGCTGTACAGCTATTTCTTTTGATATTTCCAGTCATTTTATAAATGACCCAATCAGTTGCCTCTAAGAAAAGAGCAGTACGTTCATAGATGTCCGGTGCTTCATTTAATATTTGCCAAACCTTTGCGATCATCCATTCAGAAGAGATCCTCCCACCATATCGCTTAAGAAAATGCTCGCCACGTTCTCTAGCAATCTCGTTTAATCGATCTGCCTCACTTTGAGCCGCATGATGCTTCCATAGCTTAACCCAACTATGTGGTTCTCCTGCAAATTCTTCTATAAGACAAAGAGGGGTACCATTTTCATCAACGGGCATCATGGTGCAAGCTGTAAAATCAATCCCAATCCCGACTATATTTCGAGGATTCACCCCTGATACATTCATTACTTCCGGAACAGAACGAATGAGAACCTCGATATAATCAAGCGGATGCTGAAGCGCCCAATCATGCGGCAATTTCTGTTCCGTTCCTGGCAGCTTTTCATCAATAACACCATGAGCATACGGAGTGACGTGTTCTGCTATCTCAGTGCCATCTGCTAAATCTACAAGCACTGCGCGGCCTGATTCTGTTCCATAATCGACTCCTATCGCATATTTTTTTTTCATGATTTTCCTCTCCCTATCCTTTATTTTTGTCCATAATAAGCATCGACACCGTGCTTTCTAAGAAAATGCTTATCTAGCAGGCTTTGATGAATTGGCTGTATCTCTCTATTTAATAGATAGGTATTTATCGAAATTTTTGCTACTTCCTCAAGTACCACAGCGTTTTGAACGGCATTGACAGCATTCTTCCCCCACGAAAATGGTGCATGGCCATGAACAAGAACGCCTGGAATTGAAATTGGATCCAATTTTCGATTCCTGAATGTTTCTATGATGACTTGACCAGTTTCAACTTCATAGTTCCCTAGGATTTCAGATTCACTCATCTCTCTTGTACACGGAATTTCAC
>JAEWIG010000372.1 GCA_023387295.1 Bacillota bacterium
GGAGAGCGAACGATGAGGAAATTTTTTCTTTCATTGTTATTAATGGTTATTTTAATAATCTCTTTAAATCCACTAATAGAAAATCCTGCCGTTTCAACGGCAATGGATAAGATTAATAAAACATTTAATCAGCTTATAGGAAAACTAGATAAGCCTGATTTTATTCTTCATGAGCAAAATCAGGAATTTAAAGTAAACGAAAAGCCGAAACTAGAAGTACCAACCGAGCATGCTTTTTCAATCCATAATATTGTTCTTGGAGAGAAAAAAGAAGCGGTTGAAAATAAACTTGGAGCTGCTAAACGTTCGTCATTAAACGAATATAATACAGAGTGGTTTACCTATCATGAAAACTATCAAAACTTTATTATGGTCGCTTACGATGAAAATAATGAAGTTGTCGGTTTATATACAAACCAAGATTTAATTTCTTCAACAAAAGGGATAAAACTTAATACACCAAAAGATGAGGTGCTTCAACTTTTAGGGCAACCATTAACTAAAATTCAAAAAGGTTTCGTTTATTTCCAATATCAAAAGGACCGTGACTACGATGTTTTTCATATCGATGGGAGCTATTTAACCATATTTTATGATAAGCATAATCAGAATCGTGTTAGCTCCATGCAAATCGTCAAAGAAGAACTTGAGAAAAACCGAAAAGAATTTTATAGTGATGCCACTGCGGAATTAACGGAAGGCTTTGAATACCAACTATTTGATTTAACAAATGCTGATAGAGTAAAGCGTCATTTACCAGTTGTGCAATGGGATGAGAATGCAAGAGAAACAGCGCGAAAACATAGTATGGACATGGCTTTAAATAATTATTTTTCCCATACCAATCCGAGTGGAGAATCACCTTTTGACCGGATGAAGAAGGACGACATTTTCTTTACACTTGCAGGTGAAAATCTAGCTTCTGGTCAATTTAGTAGTATTTTTGCCCATGAAGGTTTAATGAACTCCCTTGGTCACCGTGAAAACATTTTGCATCCTGAATTTCAGTTTTTAGGTGTTGGTGTCTCATTTAATTCGGAATCACAGCCATATTATACGGAAAACTTTTTTACGAAATAATAGACTAGACAACTTTTCAATAGCGCTAATCATGAACCATTGTTCTCTACTAATAAAAATTAATGCATTATTAAACATTATGTATTAGAATGATAAGGATGATTTTTTTACTGAATAAAGGAGAACTCTATTATATGGTAATTGATTTCTTAACTATTATTAAAGCTATTATTCTCGGGTTTGTAGAAGGAATGACCGAGTTTGCCCCAGTATCTTCGACGGGACATATGATTATTGTTGATGAAATGTGGCTACAAACGAAGGAGTTTCTATCCCAACCGACAGCAAATACGTTTAAAGTTGTAATCCAGCTAGGGTCCGTTTTAGCAGCAGCCATTGTTTTTAGGGAAAACTTTTTTAACATGCTTGGACTTAAGCGGAAAAATAATCAAAGCCAAGCCAATGAAAAACGATTAAAGCTTACCCATGTGATTGTCGGATTAATTCCGGCTGGGATCCTTGGTGTCCTATTTGAGGATTACATTGACGAGTACTTGTTTTCCACAGAGACCGTCTTAATTGGGTTAGTCATTGGTGCGATCTTTATGATCGTAGCCGACCTTTTTCGCGGAAAAGAACCAAAAGTCCATACCGTTGATCAAATCACATATAAACAAGCTTTATCAATCGGGCTTATTCAATGTTTCTCTCTCTGGCCAGGGTTCTCTCGCTCAGGTTCGACGATTTCTGGTGGGGTTTTGTTAGGACTTAGCCACCGAGCTGCTTCAGATTTTACGTTCATTATGGCCGTTCCGATCATGGCTGGAGCAAGCTTCATTTCTTTATTAAAAAACTGGCAATACTTTACAATTGATGCGTTACCATTTTTCATTGCCGGCTTTATTAGTGCGTTTGTGTTTGCGCTAATTTCTATTCGCTTCTTTTTAAAACTAATTAATAAAGTAAAGCTTATTCCATTTGCCATTTACCGAATTATTTTGGCAAGCGTAATTTTTCTTTTATATTTCTAACGTAAAACTTGAAAAGGAGTACAAATCATTATTGGTGATTTGTACTCCTTTTCTTATTCGATATGAAGTTCATCTACTAATTTTTCGGCAACCCGTCGATAAAGATTACTCATGTTGACAAGAGCAGCAATCATGAGGAATTTTTCTAAATAAACGTGCTCAGAGTCATTTAGATCTTTCACTTCTTCCTTCACATTTTTCGCCTTTTCTTCTACATCTATTTTAAATGCCGCTAAATTTCTTTCCGTCAGATGGAGAAAACTCTCATAAAGACGATCAATTTCAAAATCCTCATTCACTATTTTACTATTTACTACAGAAAGGGATTCCTTAATGTCATTTATCGATAGTGCCCCTTTAAATTGATAAATCAAGCTAATTAAAATGAGATGGTCTCTTGAATATTTTTTATTTTTTATTGGAAAAAAGAGCTTCCCTTTGGCGTAATTATTGATCATTGTTTTCGTTAAAACCTTCTCTTCATCATTCCGCTTTGAACCATTATATTTATTTTCAAAAAGCTGAATAACTTGATCCATATATAAATCAATATGAGGTATTTCTTCTAATGTGATTTGACTTTCTAGTCCGAGCTCTTCGATGAGCTCTAATATGTTTTTCATTTCATATGCTCCAATTTATTTATTTCTTATATAAATTTTACTCAAAAAAATAGTATATGTAAATATTGACTACATCTAAAAATAGTTATATCATATTAAGTAGTTAACGAAACTACATAACAAAACATTAGGAGGAATCCTTATGACGTCTTATATTCGCGAGCCGATAAACGGACTCACTCACTTAGCAGGAGCCATTCTTTCTTTTGTTGGTCTGCTTGCCCTTGTCATTAAAGCTTCCCTTTCAAATCCGTCTGCAGTAACCATTACATCCGTGGTGATTTTTGGCATTAGTATGATTTTGCTATACTCTGCCTCAGCAACATACCACATGGTTATTGCAAAGGATAAAGTGATTGCTTTTTTAAGAAGGCTTGACCACTCAATGATTTTTGTTTTGATCGCAGGATCGTATGCACCATTCTGTCTCATTACTTTAAATGGTGTTACTGGCTGGGTGATTTTTGGAATTGTTACAACTGTTGCGATATCAGGAATTTTGTTTAAGATGGTTTGGTTTAACTGTCCTAGGTGGTTATCGACTGCTATGTATATCGCGTTGGGCTGGATTATCATCTTTGCGTTTTCTCCATTGTCAAAAGCTTTAAGTACAACTGGCCTCTTCTTACTCATTCTAGGTGGGGTATTATACACGCTCGGTGGCGTCATTTACGCTGTAAAACCAAAGTTTTTAGAATTTAAGCACCTTGGCTTTCACGAGATCTTTCATATTTTCATTATGCTTGGTAGCATAGCCCATTTCCAGTGTGTATTTCTATTTGTTATTTAACATAGAAATAGCGAATCCGCTCGAAGAAATTTGAGCAGATCCGCTATTTTATTTTAAAAACATCTTTACTTTTTTTAATGCGTTTTTAGTCGTAGGATATCTGAAAGGCAAATCAAATAAAGTTGTTTGCTTCAGGATGCTTTTTTTATGAGAAAAAACATTAAAGCTTCCTTCCCCATGATAAGCCCCCATACCACTATCTCCTACTCCACCAAATGGTAAATAGGGTGAGCTTAAATGGTAAACAGTATCATTAATACATCCTCCACCAAAGGAGATGTTTTGAAGAATCAATTGCTGTACTTCTACACTTTCAGAAAAAATATACAAGGCAAGTGGTTTGGGATGATTGTTAATCGCTGAAATCATTTCTTCAAGTTGAGCATACTCAATGATTGGAAGAATCGGACCAAAAATTTCTTCCTGCATCACATCATCATCCCAGCTTATTTGATCAAGAACGGTTGGCTCAATTATTAACGATTGCGGATCAAATCCACCACCTATAATGGTTTTCTCTTGTTTAATAAAAGAAGTGAGACGATTGAAATGTCTCTCACTAACAATTTTTGTAAATCTACCTGTCGACTCTACATTTTTTCCGTAAAGATCATGAATTGCTTTCTTCAACGCTTGCAAAAACTCATCCTTAATCCGATGATGAACATAAATATAGTCTGGTGCAACGCATGTTTGTCCTGCATTAATAAATTTACCCCACGCAATCCTTTTTGCTGCTAGCTTCACATTTGCATCCTCGTGAACAATACATGGACTTTTTCCACCTAGTTCAAGTGTCACAGGTGTCAAATTCTTTGCAGCAGCCTCCATAATAATCTTCCCTACATTCACACTTCCTGTAAAAAAGATGTAATCAAATTTTTCTTTTAAAAGGCTATTACTAGTTTCTATTCCACCTTCAATGACTTTAATATAATCATCAGAAAAGTTTTCACTCAATAACTTATTTAGAATTGCTGATGTATTGGGTGTTAATTCAGAGGGCTTTACGATCGCACAATTTCCAGCTGCGATTGCCCCTATTAAAGGTGCTATGGCCAATTGAAACGGATAATTCCATGGTGAAATAATGAGAACCACTCCATACGGCTCTGGATAAATATATCCTTTAGAACCGAAAGTGGCTAAAGTTGATCTTACCCTTTTTGGCTTAGTCCATTTCTGTAAATGCTTCAATGTAAAATTAATTTCCTCTAAAACAATCCCGATCTCAGTTAAATAGGTATCAAATTCACTTTTATTTAAATCAGCTTTTAAAGCTGCCATTAAGTCTTTTTCATTTGAACGAATAAGATGCTGTAATTTCTTCAGTGCAGCTATTCGGAAAGAAACATCCTTCGACTTTCCTTGTTGAAAAAAGTCTCGCTGTTTCTTTATGATTTGTTCAAAATTCTCCATTCGCTTCACTCCATTATTCCGAAGTTTTTCATAGCAATTATTATCACAATAGTAACATAAAATTCATGTTTATATGGATTTTTTCAAATAAAAACGATAAAGCGTGCAACCGCTCTCGGTTAACACGCTTTATACTTTACAATTTGAATTTCTCAAGTATTTTCTTTAAATCATCAGCCATTTTCGAAAGTCTGACGATAGAGGATGAAATCTCTTCAATCGATGCTGACTGTTCTTCTGTAGAGGCTAGAACACTTTGTGTGCTCATTGCAGATTCATTTGCAATACTGGTAATATCATTCATCGATTCAGCCATTTGAGCTGAACCAATGGAAACTTGCTGAATAGCAACTGCTACTCCACTCATTTGTTCTGTAACTTGATCGACTGCTTTGTGAATTTCTCTAAAAGTTTGACCTGAATCATTAACGACCTGCATTCCCTCTTTTACTTCTTCAGTTACGATTGACATTGTTTGTACAACATGATTCGTTTCTTCCTGAATTTGTGATACAAGCTGACTAATTTGCGAGGTAGAATTGGCTGATTGCTCAGCCAATTTCCGAACTTCATCGGCCACAACAGCAAAGCCCTTTCCCTGCTCTCCCGCTCGTGCAGCCTCAATTGCTGCGTTTAAAGCCAATAAATTCGTTTGCGCTGCAATTGCAGAAATCATTTGGATAATATCGCCAATATCATTTGAACGTTGACCCAATCCTTTTACCACTTTTGATAATTCTTCCACATGGATATAGAT
>JAEWIG010000411.1 GCA_023387295.1 Bacillota bacterium
GAGTTTAACGGGTAATCTGAATGCTCCTAGAGGTTTAAATGTTCACGCAACCGTATTAGAAGATGGTAGAGTCATGGTAGCCGGAGGCAGCTATAGCGGAAAGGCAGATGTAGAAATATTTGATCCTAAGACGAATAAGTGGTCAAAAGGGCCCGAAATGCAATACAATGAGAGTTTTGCCGGCTATTCTTTCCTTCCTCTTAAAGATGGAAATCTGCTTGCAGTCGGCGGAGAAGTACCTCTAAACGAAAGCACTTTTTTAGGAAGAAAAGTAGCCTCTGCATTAGAAATTTATGATGTTAAGAAAAACAAGTGGACTTTACATGATAGTAATTCTGATTTAAATGTATCTGAAAAATTCTTTTATTTATCAGATGGGACTATATTTTTTACAACTCAATCTAGAACCGGTATTTATCATTTTGAGAATAAAGAGTTGAACGCAGTAACAGAGGGACATAATGCATATGCAGATGCTATAGAAATGCAGAATGGAAAGATATTAATTACTTCGATGAATTATGACTATAAATCTACTGGATATTTGTATTCTCTTCATACAAAACAACTAGAACCAATAAATATTCCGTCTGTTGCTCCAAAATTGTTTATGCTGCCAAATGGTAAAGTATTAGCTTTGGGTTCGGAAAGTTTTGATGATTCAAAAGGAGCTTACATAGTAGATAGGAATGCGAGCTATGTTTATACACCTTAAGTTTCTGTGTTCTTCAGTATTAATTATGTTCCCAATATTTGTTTCATAAAAGATTTTAACTGACATCATTAATGCTGCTCGTACATAATAAAAACAACCCGTTCCTGAACATAACCAGGAGCGGGTTTTACACTTAAAGATTCACTCTATTTAAATAATCCAATATGAGTTCATCTTTTTCTTTTTTATTCTTTTCACTTTTAACCATAAAATATTTTTGCACAGCATTTCTTGCCTCTACTAAAACCGAATCAGCGTATCCAGATACGTCCATGCCATTCACTAATTCTATCCCGTCTGTAATTTTCCCATTACATGATCAGATAGGACATACCCTTCATTATCTACAATAAACACAAACCCATCTTTTAGAACCATCTTCGAATCTTTTTCTACAGGGGTATAATCAAAGATCAACTGTTGCTTTAGCTGCTTTATTTTAACAGCATTATCTTCCATTACAAATGTCTCTTCCTTGTTAATAACGTTATATAGGTGATAATTAAAGGATTGAATTTCATATTTATCAATCATTAATAGAACAAAGTTATAAGTCACCACTGCAAATAACCCCACCAAAATTAAAACTCGTAAGATATCGAAAATAGGTGAGTCGTTTGTTTTCTTAATGTGCTCAGTAGTATTTTCTCCATTCCCTCAATCATTCACTTTATTTCTTCCAAATCATTGAAATCTATAGCTAATATTTGAAATTAATTAAGGAATAGATACTAAAAGCGATCAACATCTGTTATCGCTCTCCTGTATTGTAAATAAAGCTCATTATAAGACGTTTCAAGAAGGGGAAATGCCTTTTAAATGAGAATTCAAGAAGGGGAGAAGAAACGTAACCGTAGATTCTCATAGACATGTTTCGGAATAGACCGAGCGGGTTTAGTTCTCTAACTCAAAACTATCAATTAACCATAATTAAATTATGTAAAGTAACTTACGAAAATGATTTATACACTTGAATCCGATTCGAACGAAAGGACCAATAAGGTTTATTACAGAGATTTTTTGGTTCTCATTTTCGCTGTATCTCTGCTATACTGATGAAAGACACCGTATTTTAGGAGGCAACTATGAAATTCAACTTAAAAGTACAAGGATACATAAATGAGGCTGAAATCTCTCAGGATGAGTTTTTAGAGCAGTTCCAAGAGTGGGTTTCATCAAAGGGTTGGGGCTTTACAGGAAAGGTCTCGGAGGTAACTGAAGAGGAGAACATTGGGGATTATATAGAAATGTTAGCATCTGAGAAGGATGGGGGCATTTTCTCTGTCTATAATGATGGAGAAGATGAGGAGGAGGAGTAATCAACTCCTCTTTTTCATGTTCAGGTTACATAGTAGATTGGAATGTGATGAATTTATATACACCTTAAGGTTCTTATTAACTAAAATTTGAAATGAATCACAAAAAACCCGCTCCTTAAAAACTCAATTTAAGGGGCGGGTTTTTTCTGTTAATTCCCAATCACATATAACAATAGTTGTCATAAAATCTATATTTCCAGCAAGCTCACGAAGCACTTTCTAACCAAGGTTTTCCATGTTTGCACACAATCCTCAAACCTTTTGATATAATTTGATTAAAATATTTGGATTCTAGAACTGTTATGAACTGGAGAGTTGATAAGTGGCATGGATAAAAATAAAGGGATTGTAAATGAAATAATAAAAGTCGCTGTTATTAGTGGTTGGGTGCTTAACTTTATTTACTTGGCAGCTTTTATTCATGGTACGTTTGCTCTTATAGCTTACACGATCGGTGGATTTGGAGGGATAATATTCCTATTTAACATTTTTACATTGGCGCTCATAATATACACTGGTCAGAAACGCTTAGGCAAAGATACTTATATAAAAAACATAATTTTAATTATAGCGTTCTTGATTGTATATTTAATCGTATTTGACAAAGAATTTTCGAATAATTTTTGGTAGATAAAATTTAATGATTGGGGCTAATGAATGGCATGGAAAAAGATGAAGGGACTGTAAGTAGACTAATAAATGCGATTGTTCTTAGTGGCTTAATTTATATTTCGCTTTGCCTAATCGGAATTCCCTTACCTTTAATTTCTCTCGCGATGTACTTCGCCAGAGGGATTGGGCATTTAATATTCCTATTAAATGTTATTGCGTTAATACTGATAATTCTCAAAGGTCGAAAACATTTAAGTAAAGGTGATTACATAAAAAACTTATTAATGTGTATAGTGTTTTTGATTGTATATCCAATGGTATACGACATAGACAGCTGGACGACAAAATAAAATAAATGGAGGGGATTTGAATCGAAAAGAGGATTAATAATTGGAAGTCTATTAATAATTGGTGGCTTATTATCTGGCTGTGTAGCAACAGAAGGAAAATCATCTACTGCAGAGCAAGTGTCTAATTCTGAAACTGAGAACGTAGATAAAATAGAAAATACAGAAGAAACTCCAAAAAGACTTTCAGCAAGAGAAGAGCATGAAGCAGAGATGGAAAGAAAAGAAAAAGAAAGAGAAGAAAGATTAGCCGCAAGGACTGTATTTGAAACTGATTCTGGCCATAAATATTTTGCAGTAGAAGATTATTTTATTGAAATATCCGAGTATAGAAATGTAAAAGTATTCACAAATCATATGCCGACATACTGGGAAGAACAAAAGGCTTCGTTTCCAGATAATAGATCTCAAAGATCGCTGAATGAATCTGGGGCAGCTAGCTGCTTATGAGATTATGAAGATTCCAAGTGGAGAATCAGAATGGTTTGAAAAACATGATGAGTTGGCAGCAGAATATGAAAAAGCAATGTATAAAGCTGTCGAGGCTATCAATAATCTTGAAGAAGAAGGTAAATAAAAAAAAGTTATAGTTAAAAACTAACGGGTTCGGTTGATGGGGAGAAAAAATAAAATAACAATCAAATACCGAGGGGAAAAAATTATGAAAAAAATATTAGGAATCGTTATTTCCGTCATAGTTATCTTGGGTTTTTTTACTTTTTATCTGTCTAATCAAGAAGGAGCAGACCAAACCTATTTATTGCCTTCGGGTTTTGAAGGGTGTGTGGTGATTTACTACAATGTGAAAGGTGCACCACCACTGAAAATAGACAACAATGAAATGGTTTATAGAGTTCCTAAAAATGGAGTAATTGAAACTTCCTCACCTTATGATACAGGATGGGCTAGTGAAAAATCTTCTGGTCCGTATCAAACAACTGCGTATTATGTTGATGAAAAAGGAGAAATAATTGAGAAATTACCCCAAGAAAATTTAAGATTTGGAGCACTTGGGAGCAACCAGGGAGATACACCAGGACAAGAATTTTTCTATCAGATATTCGGTACAAAAGAAACTGAAGATAAAGGTTGTCCTCAAGTAGGAATGTAAATTATCACATCAATAATTTAATTTTATTGCTTTCTAAATAGACAAAGAACCCGCTTCAGTTAATTTTAACTAAAGGAGCGGATTTTCCATATTCTGAGTCAGTGTTTAAAGAAGTGCATAAAAAATGTAACTGAACAGCATCAGCTACATTTGTCTCATATCATCGTATAGTAATTTTTAAAAATTAATTGGTATTTAACTTTTTCTTTATTTCATCGAAAGTTTCTACAGTTTTGTATTTGTTTATAGAGAAACCATTAGCTACTGTTATATGATTCCCTCTTACTTCTACAATCAACAAAGTGTTAATCAGTATTTTTTCTTTTGACTTCGCATCAGTTATTTCAATGAATGAAATCAAATAATCTCCCTCCTTTCTATTGAATAATTAGAGTTTTTAGTGTTGCAGGATTTTCCGATCTCCTATATCTATCATACTTTATATTCTATAAATTTATAAGAAAACATCAATCTTTTTTGAAAACAACCTATCATTTTATCACTATGACGGAAGTGCAGCTTGTTTTTACCGCTGCTACTAGAGTTCATTTTCCGAACAGGAGCGGGTAAGAGGAAAT
>JAEWIG010000088.1 GCA_023387295.1 Bacillota bacterium
GATTATTATGTGGAGAAGAAGCAAGAGCAAGCCGAGCTTAAAGCATTAGAACAAGAAAAATCGTCTTCCAAAAGCGTGAGTATGCCCCAAAAAAAGAGTAACTATCAGCTTGATAAGGAAGCGAAAAAACTTGAAAGACAAAAGCAAAGAAGAATAGAGGAAATCGAGAAGCAAATCGAACAGCTCGAACAACTCATCACAGAAAAAGAACAGCTATTATGTGAGCCAGATATTTATCAAAACCATGAAAAGGTATTGGAAATAACAACTGAAAGCAATGCGGCCAAAGCTGAACTAGAGCATTTAGTTGAGGAATGGACAGAATTAGCGAGTGATTAATGAAAACCGTGCAAAACTAGATTAACCTAATGAAATGAAACTCGATAAAACACCTTCGAACTGGTGCGCTTAATAAGGTGCTAGTTTGGAGGTGTTTTGCGTGTAGAGCCTATTTTGTCCGTTAATCTTGTTCTCTTGCATAGTCCTTTATCCACATAAATATTCACATTAAAAACACTAAAATAAAAGGCTTCAACACACTTTTCCACATTATCCACAAAAATATCAGATGTTATCCACATTGTACACAGGTAAATATCATTTATCCACAAAACGAGCCCTCATTTTGTAATGAGAGCTTTTTCCTAGATCATTTCATTGTGGATAGTTATTTCAAGGCCTGGGTTAGCATTTAAAGCTAGTGATGAACGAACGCCTTTTTCATACATGACACTTCCGACAGCCGCAATCATGGCTGCATTATCTGTACAAAGTGCTAGAGGTGGAATAATCAGTTCCACTTCTGGTAGCTTGGCAAACTCTTCTTCTAAAGCACCGCGTAAGCCCTTATTAGCTGCCACTCCACCAGCTAATAATACTTGCTTCACTTTATATTCTTTCGTGGCTTTAACCGTCTTCGTAACAAGAACATCAATAACACTTTGCTGAAAGCTTGCGGCCAAATCTTCAGGCTTAATCATTTCTCCTCTTTGCTCCGCATTGTGGACAGTGTTAATAACGGCAGATTTTAGCCCACTAAAACTAAAATCATACGAGTCTTCCTCTAGCCAAGCTCTTGGCAATGGAATAGATGGCTCTCCCGCTTGAGCTAGCCGATCAATATGAGGACCACCTGGATATGGCATGTTTAAGGTTCGCGCAACTTTATCATAGGCCTCCCCTGCAGCATCATCCCTTGTTTCTCCGATGACTTCAAAATGTCCATGCTCTTTCATGTAAACGAGCTCCGTATGGCCACCCGATACCACTAAAGAGAGTAGCGGAAACTGCATTTCCGAAACGAGGCGATTCGCATATATATGGCCCGCAATATGATGGACACCAACTAAAGGAATATCGTGTGCAAATGCTACTGCCTTCGCTGCATTTACACCTATGAGCAGAGCGCCAACAAGCCCTGGACCTTCTGTGACCGCTATCGCATCAATGTCATCATAGCTAATATTTGCTTGTTTTAAAGCTTCCTCTAATACAATGGTCATCTGTTCTACATGATGACGAGAAGCAATCTCTGGAACGACGCCTCCAAATCTTTTATGGCTCTCAATTTGAGAAGCAACAATATTCGCCACAATTTCTCTTCCATTTTTCACAATAGCGACAGCCGTTTCATCGCAGCTTGTTTCGATTCCCATTATCCATTGATCTTTTTTCATCATAAATTCACCCACATTACTAAAGCATCCTCTTGATTATCTGTATAATAGTTCTTTCTTATTCCTCCGTCTTGGAAGCCAAGCTTGCGGTATAGAGATTGGGCAACTTCATTAGACACACGAACCTCTAGCGTCATCGTCTTCACTTCTCTTTCAACAGCTAGCTCCATAACCTTTCTCATCAAGGCTTCGCCAAGCTTTTTCCCACGGTATTGAGGAAGAACAGCAACATTTGTGATATGTGCTTCATCGATAATAATCCACGCACCACAATAACCAATCAATTTGCCCTCATCTTCTAAGCCTACATAAACAGCAAATTGATTAATCGTAAATTCATTTTGAAAAGCTTCCCTTGTCCATGGCAGAGTAAAGGATTCATGTTCAATTTTTAATAAATCTTCAATATCGTCTTTATTTAATAGTCGAAAGGTTAATGATGTATTCATTTTCTTCTTCCTTACGATAGCTTATTTTTCTTTATTAGCTTTTAACCAATTTGCTTCCGCTTCTGCTAAACGAATATAGTTCGGCACGAAAGCATGAACATCTTCTGGTTCCCTATTCATGCCTAGTAAAGCAAGCTCTGCTGGACGCGGATTATGCTCCGTCATCTCAGCGAATACTGCGAGGTTTCCCATCTTCTCCTCTATAACAGAACGATGAATTGGCAAGTCATTTCCGATGAAAAGCACTCTTTGGTCCTGCTTAGCAAGTTCTGCAGCCCAATTTTCTGATAAAACTAATTGGTCTTCCTTCAGCGTCGACAGCTTCCCACCATGATACTGGTATAGCCCCGTATATATTTGACCACGTCGAGCATCGAATAATGGAGAGATAATCCCGTCAAAATAACGACCCGCCGAAGCAGCAGACGCCTCTAAGCTAGAAACACCAACGATCGGAATCTGTAATGTCCATGCCAGTGTTTTGGCAATCGTTACACCAATTCTAACACCTGTATAAGAACCTGGCCCTTTTGCAACAACCACTTTCTCAAGGTCTTTAGGCTTGATATCGCAATCATTCATTAATGTTTCAATTGCGGGCATAACTCGAACTGAATGGTTTTTCTTTATGTTTGTTATGTATTCACCTTTTACCTGTTCCCCATCTACAAGAGCAACACCTAAAGCATAATTTGATGTATCAATTGAAAGTACCTTCATCTGAATAACTCCTTACACAAATCCTCGTATCGTTCACCCTTTGGACTTACAATAATTCTTCGAGAATTATTTTCAGCTAAATAAATATGAATGGCTAGTAGCTCCGTAGGCAGCTGGTCCTCTATTAAATGTGCCCATTCCACAACTGAAACCCCGTCTCCCTCGAAATACTCATCAAATCCGAGATCCTCGAATGAATCCTCTACACGGTAGACATCCATATGATAAAGCGGTAGCCTACCTTGATATTCTTTTATAATCGTAAAAGTAGGACTGTTGACATTCCTTTTAATCCCTAAGCCCAGTGCCAAGCCTTTTGTAAATGTTGTTTTCCCAGCACCTAAGTCTCCTTCAAGTGTGATCACATCACCTGGTCTTAGTAAGTTTGCCAGCCGCTTTGAAAAATCCATCGTATCCTCAGGCCTATTTGAAAAAAATTCATATTGATTCATCTGGAAATCACCTTTGTAATTTGTAAATTCTTTTAGTATTTCTTTTCTGGATTTAGTTTCAAGTATATATTCATTATGAACAAAAAAACCTTAGGACTTATCCTAAGGAATATCATCTTATTTATAGTGTACATGATTTTAAATCTTCGAGCAAAAAATGGTTCATCGTTTATGAAAAAGCAAAAAAAAAGACGAAACTATGTTTCGTTTTTGCACATTTTTTTAAAATGGCGGTCCGGACGGGACTCGAACCCGCGACCTCCTGCGTGACAGGCAGGCATTCTAACCAACTGAACTACCGGACCAGATTGCGGGGACAGGATTTGAACCTGCGACCTTCGGGTTATGAGC
>JAEWIG010000133.1 GCA_023387295.1 Bacillota bacterium
GATGTAGGAATTGTTAATGAAGGCGCACTAGATTTGATAGTGAATTTAGCATCTGCCCATAACGTATGGTCTGACGTATTATTATCACCAGCATCAGTTGTGACAAGTTTAACTTGTTTTGCTCCATTCACCGGTACTTTTACATACCCATGCTCTGTGCTTACTTTCATCACATCACTAGAAAATTTCTTCTCACCATCTACATAAACCTCAAATGTAGCCGAAGCTTTTGTTCGGGTAGCATCGTAATCGATACCGATATAACTTTCAAAGTAGTCATATCCTTTACCTTCAATATCGTATACTACTTCAGAATTCGCATGTGCACCAAGCCCTTTTGCATATGTCGCTTGAAGTCCTTGTCTAAATAGGTCGATTGTGCCACCACCAATATCAGTGTCTTTTTTAAGTTGTGACCATCCAACTTTTGCTGATTCAGGAGTCAGATCAGAAGCATAAGCGAAATCACTTGTTACAGTAACATGCGTCGTTTTCGTTACTGTAGCTCCCTCGTTCTGAACTTCATACACAATTTCATAGTTACCTTTTTTCGTTACATTTACATTGTTCGATTTTACAGTAACTTCACCAGTGATATCATTGCCTTGATAATCTACTGCTTTTATATAATCTTTCGCATCAAAATCTTGATTTAATTTCAATGTCACTTGATCTTCCACCGACATTTGAGGAGTGAATGCTTTGAACTCAACCGGATTCGCTGTATTCAGCTTTTTATCATAAGCAATGATTTGGTACGTATGGTTAACAGTAGCATCTGTGGTAGAATCTATGAATTGGTTCGTGCTTGTAAATCCGATTAGCTCACCATCTCTGTAAATTTCATAACCAAGGACATCCTCTTTGTACGCATCCCCAACACTAAAGCTTAGTGTATTTTTATTAGCTGCTGAATCTACTTTAACACTATACTGAATAGCAGCATTTTTATTTGCAAACCCTGTACCTTCATATGTCCGTACGGAGTCATTTAAATACCACAATTTTTTCGGTTGTGGATACTTCGCAGTCTCCGCTTTTGTCTCATCTGTTACTGTGAAGCCGTGTCTAGCAAAATAACTGCTTAAGTCATAGCACAGTAATTCAGAAGAGAATAGTACATAGTATTGCTGTTTTGAAAGATCGCCGTTCGTAAGAGTAACATTGCGTTCACGATACATTTTAGTCAGCTCTGCCCAATATCCTGGATGTGCCAGTTCTAATTGCCAGTATGCCCCAAGCTGTGCAGCTTCCCCTTGGTCAGACTTGCTCACTTTATTTTCTTCAATAACATATTTATACATCGTTTCAAACGGAACTCGATGTTCAAGTTTTCCAGCTGCCTCAGACATTAACATGGATACCATGTTATTTGTAACTTCTGCGTACTCACGCACTCCGATCGCAAGACGGTGTCCAACCTCATGATTCAGACCCCAACCTGGATAATTTTTATTAAAGTCGCCGAACATAGTTGCTGCACTGCTCTTACGAATACCAACATGATCACCTGCTGCATACATAAACGAACCATTCGAAGGCTGCGTTACACGAATATTTTCACGGATCAATTTTGGATTGTGTTTCTCACTGCTTCCATCTAGACCATAAGTCTTGAAAATTTGATTCATCCAGACGTCATAGCCAGTTACTGTATTCATCGGGTTGTTGCCTTTAGTAATATACTGGTTATAAGCCTCCGTAGCTGTTCCTGTATAAATCACGTGGTTGCTGACCATTTCCACAACGTCGACTACTTCACGATCAGCCGCATTAGGATGTGCCGCTATATCCGCATCTACTTTCTCTTTATAAGCAATCAATTCTTCTTTAAATTTCTCTGGATCTGTATCCAAAGTCATCATCGGAACCTTTTCTACACCTTCGAAGCGAAGCACTGGAGCTTTTCCCTGCTCTTCAGCTGTATATGGGTTAATGATATAAATCGGTCCACCTTTAGCAAAGTTACCATCCTTAGATAAGTCCGGTACAACAATCGTATTTTTTCCTGGATGGAGTGCTACGGTTTTACCCCAAGAGTTCCAATAACCTTCATGCTGTGAAAGGAGTAAGGAAGGTAGTTTACCTGTAGTAGAGTCTACATCTACATAAACAGTGACAGTATCACCGGGTTGAGCAACTAGACCTGTAGCCTGATTATTTGTTCCAAAATTCATCTTCAGGTTTTGCTGCGCATGCTTTCTCATATCCCCGCGTTGTTCAGCTTGGATAACTTTGTCCGTCATATCGACTTCGCCTTTAACCAACTTCTTCGCTAACTCCAAATCTTCTTTGTAAACAGAATATAGAGGATGTGCTTGCACCTTTTGTACCAACGCATTCAGTTGATCAATAGAATTATATTCAGAAACAACAGCACTTCTTGTCCAATCGGTAAATAGGCTATCCATGATGTTATCAATTTCATCTACTTTATAGAAGGCTAATTCTGATAATGTTGCCCAGTTTTGATCTGATTTCTTGAATACAAATTTCACGCGTTTAAATGTAGTTGGTTCAAATTTAGCTTCCACTAAACCAGATGACTTACTATATGCTCCTGTTGCTACGAGTTCATAAGTGTCACCTTTTGACGTCTTGGAACCATAGATCACAAACTCTTGAGCGAATCCTTTAAGATCAGGTCTTGCTCCGTATACGATTCTATTTAGTGTGACAGCATCTTTAAATTCTACTTCCACTTCATTTGAGAAAGAATCATTATTACCTTTGTTGGTTTCCCAATAAGTGTTCACATCTCCATCAAATGCATTCGCCAACACTTGGCTAATGTATTTACCACCATTGTTACTGTAACTCTTAATGTTTTCATTGCTCATTCTAAATAACTTAGAATATTCTTCATTAGAGTAATGATCAAATGAGCTCATCACTCCCTTTGTAGCTACTATTTTTTCTGAATTTACTAGAATCTTAGCATTTTCAAGATCTTCTTTATATAGTGCGAATAAAGGATGTTTTTTAACAATCTCCTCTAACGCTTTAAGTTTTTCTGGTGTATTAAATTCTTCGGATACTTGATTTTGCTTTTCATCTGTAAATAAGGTTTCCATTTTTTCAGATACAGCATCTGCTTTGTAAAATCTAAACTCTGCTGCAAATGGTCTATCTGTATATGCTTTCTTGAATACAAATTTGATTCGTTTAAACTTTGTTGGTTCAAATTTAAATTCTAAGAAATCACTTGTTCTTACCGCTGTTCCACTAGAAACTAATTGGAACGTTTCACCTTTACTTGTCTCAGATGCATAAATTTCAAATTGCTCTGGGAATCCTTTTTGATTCGTATCTCTAGCTAAGAAGGCAACTCTATCTAATACTTCTGCTTGATTAAAATCGAATACTAATTCATTTGTAAAACTACTACTATTATTTTGCTTAGTTTCCCAATGTGTGTTTGGGTTACCGTCTAACATATACTCTAGCTTTGTGGTTGGGTAGGTTCCACCATTTGCCGTTATGTTAGACACATTAGAATTGGGCATTCTAAACGCTTTATCATATGCCGTTTCATAATCAGTACCATAGCTTTTTAATTTCGAAACTTTTGCCGTTGAAGGTACTATTTCCTCTAAATTAACTAGTATTTTAGCATTCTCAATATCTTCTTTAAATAGTGGATATAGTGGATGAACTTTAACCTCTTCTTCTAATTGGTTTAATGCATTAGGTGTATTAAATTCTTTGCTGATCGTACTAAATGTGTCATCTGTAAATAAGTTATTCATTTTTTCAGATACACGATCTTCATGATAAAATTGAAATTCTGCTGCACTAGCCATATCTTGACTTGCTTTTTTGAAGACAAATTTAACTCGCTTAAATTGAGTAGGGTTAAACTGAATTTCTACGATATCGCCAGTAGAACCCGTATATTCACCTGAAGAAACGAGTGTAAAATCATTATCTGAGTCTGAAGTAGAGCTATAAATTTCAAACTGTTGGGCAAAACCTTTACCCTTCGAAGCATCTTGACGCGCAGCATATACAATGCGATTTAAAGTAGTTGTTTCGTTGAAATTAATAACAACTTCATTCGTAAAAGTAGCACTATTCCGTGTACCTGTTTCCCAGTGTGTATTCATATCGCCATCAATCGCCTTATCAATAGTAGAACTAAAATATTTTCCACCATTGTTTGTGATTGATTTGATATTGGTGTTCGGCATTTTAAAAACTTCATTGTAAGCAGTTAAAATGTCTTTCCCGTATAGGTCAAACTTTTTAACTGAAGCAAGCGTCGAATGAATAGTAGCTTCTGCTGAAGCGACACTTACCTTTTCATTCGGATTCACACTCGCAAAAACGTTAATTGGACCGCTGACTAAATTGAAGGCTATTGCCGCGGCTGATGCAATCTTAACAACTTTCATACACATTCCTCCTGATGATTATTCCTAAGAAGCACATAAAAAAAACTACTCAAAGAAGAGTAGCTAAATTTCCCCGTAAGGTTATCAAAAAAATTCCACACAAAAATGCATCGTCTTTTAATGAGCCTTACTAAACAAAAAGTAGAATGTACTCTTCGGCAACTGGCTGACATAGTTAAAAAACCTTAGTCCCTATAGCTTTGCGTCTCTAAATTTCTTCAGATTTGCGGCTCAATTATAAACGCTTAAAAATTATTTAACAATAGTATTTTTTCAAAATAGTAATTTATAACCAGCTTTTTTTTCCTAGTATATTAGTTGAAAAATTGATTGTCTGGAAAGTATCAAAAAAAGGATTTTTAAATCATTTCAAGAAGTATTAGGAAGGTGGAAGATTATCGAAAGGCGTGAAAAAAATGAAGCTGAAAATGGGTTATGTCATTTTGTATGTAGAGAGTATCGAAAAGACAAAGCACTTTTATGGGGAATTATTAGGCTTGGAGCTAAAAAATGAATTCGGGACGTACATAGAATACATCACAGGAGAGACAATTCTCTCTTTTAATACAAGAGGGGATGTACGTGAGATAACAAATCTACCCATTCCGAATGGTAAGAGACAAGAGCAAACATTTGAGCTTGGATTTGTAACAGATGAGGTAGAGGCGGTTGTGGAAAGACTGCGTGCAGCAGGAGTTCCTATTTTACTAGAGCCGGTAGAAAAACCGTGGGGTCAGAAAGTTGCCTATGTGGAGGATCCAGACGGGCATTATATTGAGATTTGTTCACCAATAAATTAGAGCTAAGGGAAATACAGCGATTTCCTAAGCATATCGTGTGCAAATAATCTTAATAAGCATCAAGGAAAATATCTAAAGTAATTAGGTATTTTCTTTTTTTTGTATTTATATCGTATAATACGATATAAATAGTAATTGGGGGCGTCACATTGTCAAATAATGCAAAGCTTTTAAATCAATATTGGACAGACATTTACTATCACTTACACTATCCGCATAAAGAAAAAATTACTCACCAAGTTATTCGAATTCTTCAACATGTTGATAAAGAAGGGAATGTTAGCATTAATGATATTGCAGCGTATATTAATGTTTCCCAAAATACAGCTTCCGAACATGTGAAGCGTATGATTGAAAAAGGGTTTCTCGAGAAAAGGCGCGACCAACATGATGAAAGAAGAGTAACGCTCCACCTTACTGAGCTAGGGAAAGGAATTCTCCATCGTAATACTAGTCTTGATGAAAGTAAGTTAACTCAAATTTTGGAGCAATTAAGTGAGGATGAAAGAGAGCTTATTGAAAAATCTCTAAAACTATTGAGTGAGTGTGCGAAAAAATGTATGTAATCGTAAAGATAATTGTTTCCGCACTTGTCATTGGAGTAGTTACTGAAATTGCTAGAAGATTTCCTACGTATGGGGGAATCGTTGCGGCGCTTCCGTTAGTTAGCCTCCTTAGTATTATTTGGCTATATGTTCAAGGGGAGTCAAACACGACTTTAAGTAAATTTGCATTAGGGGTGCTTTGGGGTTTCCCTGCGACTGCAGTTTTGTTGATTGTTGTCTACTTGTTACTAAAGCATTCCGTTTCCTTATATGTAGCAATCGGTTTCGGAATAGGAGCGTGGTTTCTATTTATCGCCATACAAGAAGCATCCCTTAAATACTTTAAAATTTCAATGTTTAGTTAATGAATTTTGGTAATGGCACGCAATCGCCGGAAATCGCGTCAAAAAAACGAAAACTGAGAGAAAGCTGGCGCGCAACCACCGAAATCACGTCAAAAAATATGAAAACCACTTCAACTTGACGCGTAAAAAGCCCCGTACCCACTTATTCAAGTAAATTAGGTGAATATTAAAACGAAACAAGCCTATCCCATATAGTTGTATGGAGATAGGCTTGTTTATTGTGTGGATAAAGAAAAACTTAAACTAATTCGCGTTTCACTAAAATGTTCGGAGGCGTAATTCACTCCTGTTTAAATGATTGACTAACTCGCCTTAACCACTTTTTGCTCAGAAACGGAATCTTTTCCGCTTAGTTTGTCAGCGATGACGGTGATAGCACCGTCACCTGTAACGTTACAAGCAGTTCCGAAGCTATCTTGTGCTAAATAAAGAGCAATCATGAGAGCAAGCATTGTATCATTAAAGCCTAACATGGAGCCGAGAAGCCCAAGTGCCGCCATAACAGCTCCGCCTGGAACGCCTGGTGCTGCAATCATTGTAATTCCAAGCATTAAGATGAATGGGAACATCGCAGCAAAGGTAACAGCTTGTCCTTGAAGCATCATCACAGCAATCGAACAGCTTACTAACGTAATCGTACTTCCTGAAAGGTGAATCGTTGCTAGAAGTGGAACGGCAAAGTCTGCCACTTTTTCACGAGCACCAATATTTTTCGCGTGCTTTAATGTAATCGGAATTGTTGATGCAGATGATTGTGTTCCTAATGCTGTAAAGTAGGCAGGAAGCATTTCTTTTATCATTTTAAAAGGATTACGCTTTGCTGCACTTCCAGCAATCGAATATTGAACAACTAGATAAATAAGATGAAGGGCAATAATCATCACAAATACTTTTGCAAAAACACTCATGATCGCTCCTACTTGTCCAGCGTGAGTCATGTTCGAAAAAATACCGAAAATATGAATAGGTAATAAAGGAATGATGACATTTTCAATTAATTTCTCAATAATAATTCTGAAATCATCCATTGCTTTTTGAAGGGTATCCCCTTTAATGGCAGCAAGTCCTAATCCTAGAGTGAATGCAAGAAGTAAAGCAGTCATTACGCCCATAATCGGTGCCATTTCAACTGTAAAGAATGGAGCGACTAAAGATTCTTCAGGATTGGAGAATTCTTTTAAACTTTGATTCTTTAATAAAGTTGGATAAAGAGTTGTCGCTGTAAAATAGGCGAATAATCCAGCGATAATTGTTGAGATATAAGCAATACCAGTAGTAATTCCGAGAAGCTTGCCAGCACCTCTACCCATTGTGCCAATCCCTGGAGCAATGAATCCGATAATAATTAAAGGGATAGCAAAGCCTAGGAAATTACCAAATAATCCGTTAAAAGTGGCAAAAACTCTAATTAACCATTCGGGTGATATATAGCCAGCCGCAATCCCTAAGCCGATGGCAAGGATAATTCGCGGGAGTAAGCCGAATTTCTTCATGATGTCCTCCTGTAAAAAACAAATGTATTTTGTAAGTGGATTATAACGTGTTCTTTGGGAAATGTTAAGAGGAAACTTTATATGCGGAATAATAAAAAGATTAGTTAAATTCAGATATAGATTCATGTTTTTATTATCAAATAAGGTTTTTGAAGAAAATAATGAAATTTTGTTATTATATTAATAAAACTTCAATTTGAATGTTAAAAATGGTTTCGCCAAGGGAGTCAAAATCATACACATAGAGTATGGGCTAAAAAATTGAATAAAATTCCTAAATTATTACCCCTTAATCACTCCCATTCTTATTTCACAAAGTGGTAAAATAAATAGGGTATTTAGAATGGAGGTTCATAATTAATTATGAAAACAAAAATTGGATTATTATATGGTGGAAAATCCGCTGAACACGAAGTTTCCTTGCAAACAGCAAAGGCTGTTATAAAAGCATTAGATGTAGACAAATTTGATATTTATCCTATCCATATTTCAAAGGATGGAGAGTGGAATAAAGGACCACAGATAACAGGTCCAGTTGAAAACGTTTCGCAGCTTGTTTTTTCGAATACGGAGGCATTGCCATCTTCAGCTATGGCTCCTGCTTTATTTAAAGCTGAGGAAGACAGCTCTTTCGATGTCATCTTCCCTTTACTTCACGGTCCGAACGGAGAAGATGGAACCGTTCAAGGCTTATTAGAGTTGTTAAATCTTCCTTATGTAGGAAACGGAGTTCTTGCTTCATCAGCTGGAATGGATAAAGTGATTATGAAAAACATTTTCGCTCAAGCTGGTCTTCCGCAAGTAAACTATGTTTGGTTCATTCGCAGTGAATGGGAAAATGCTAAAGACGAAGCATATAAAAAGGTTGAAAAGGAAATCGGCTATCCTTGCTTTGTAAAGCCAGCAAACCTTGGCTCTAGTGTTGGAATTAGCAAATGTACGAATCGTTCTGAGCTTGAAGCTGCTTTTGCTGAGGCATTCCAATTTGACCGCAAGATAATTATTGAGGAAGGCGTAATCGCTAGAGAAATCGAAACGGGTGTACTTGGAAATGATACACCAGAGTGCTCTGTTGCTGGCGAAATCGTACCGAAAACAGATTTCTATGATTATCACTCGAAGTATGAGGATGGGAATACAGCATTAATTATTCCTGCCGAAATCTCAGAGCGAGAATATGCTGAGTTAAAGGAATTGGCGATTCGTGCCTTTAAAGCACTTGATTGCTCAGGTCTTGTTCGTGCAGATTTCTTTTTAACGAGAGAAGGTAAGTTTTACATTAATGAAGTGAATACAATGCCAGGATTTACTCCAGTTAGCATGTTCCCACTTCTTTGGAAGGAAACAGGAGTAGAATACCCTGAACTTATTGAGCGTCTTGTCAATTTAGCGATTGAAAGACATAATGAAAAGCAACAAATTAAATATACGAAGTAATAATAGGTTCGCAGGCTAAGAACGCCTCATCCTGTGCGTCGAAGATGAGCACGGTTCATTGGCCGTGCTCGAAAAATACATATGGAGATTGGTATCCAAATAATGTGCCTATCTCACTAGGAGGTTACTCGTGATTAAGCGAACGCTGCAAAAAATCGCGGACATGATTAAGGTTGAAAGTGATTTATCGCAATTTAAGGATACAGTCATCAGTGGCGTCAGTATTGATTCAAGAAAAATCGCAAAAGGGAATTTATTTGTTCCGTTTAAAGGTGAGCATTCCGATGGTCACCAATATGTTGTGAGCGCCATTCAAAACGGAGCGGCTGCTGCTCTCTGGCAAAAGGATGTCCCAAATCCACCACAAGATTTACCGATTTTAGTTGTGGAAGATACCTTGCTTGCTTTACAGGAGCTAGCAAGGGAATATCGTAATTCGCTAGATGTGAAGGTCGTTGGAATTACTGGAAGTAACGGAAAAACAACAACGA
Organism: Bacillota bacterium; assembly: GCA_023387295.1. Taxonomy (GTDB): domain Bacteria; phylum Bacillota; class Bacilli; order Bacillales; family Cytobacillaceae; genus Cytobacillus. The sequence goes on from JAEWIG010000133.1 coordinate 9,526, forward strand.
AGGATATGACTGCAAACCTTTTATCTATCCAATACAAAGTCCAAAAAACAGAAGGAAACTACAATAATGAGATCGGGCTTCCATTAACGATTCTTGGACTTGAAGAAGATACGGAAATTGCCGTCCTTGAAATGGGCATGAGTAGTAGAGGAGAAATTGATTTCCTTACACGATTAGCTCGTCCGGAAGCGACAATCATTACGAATATTGGTGAATCGCACCTACTCGACTTAGGATCACGAGAAGGTATAGCAGAGGCGAAAATGGAAATAGCGAATGGTTTGTTGGAGAATGGACTATTTGTTTATTACGGAGATGAGCCTCTTTTAAAAGAGAAAGTTCAATCTTTGCGCAGTAATGTGATCAAGAAAACGTTCGGTAGAAGTGAGAAAAATGATATTTTCCCAATAGCAATTGAACAGACAGATAATGGCTGTACTTTTACCGTAAACCGTTCGAATATTGAATTTGTCCTTCCTGTTCTAGGTACCCATAATGTGTTAAATGCTTTGGCGGCGATGACAGTTGCGGACTATTTTGGAGTCCCGTTTGAGAAATTGAATGACGGCTTTAGTGAACTGAAACTAACGAATATGAGGACCGAGCTTGTTCAAGGTAAAAATGGCGAAAAAATTATTAATGATGCCTATAATGCTAGTCCTACTTCCATGCATGCTGCAATTGAGCTAATTTCCAATCTTCCAGGGTATGAAAATAAAATTCTTGTTCTTGGAGATATGCTTGAATTAGGACCACAAGAGGAAGAGTTTCATTTGAAGATGGGTGAGTCCATTGATTCCCAAAAAATCGATTATGTTTTTACTTTTGGTACACTAGGGGAATTAATCGCAAAGGGAGCAGAAATGAATTTTCCAAGTGAACGTGTTCATGCATTTACTGAAAAACAGTCTCTTATAAAGCAACTCCAAAAACTTGTAGATGCAGAAACAATTGTTTTAGTAAAAGCTTCAAGAGGAATGAAGCTTGAGGAAGTCGTGAAAGGGCTTCAATAATATATATGCTAAGATAAAATCCCTATCCATGATTAATTGAATAGGGATTTTTATGTGCTTGTAGAGAATAAAAATTCCTTTTTACTATTTCAATTAGACTATGTTATAGTAAAATGTCAACTATTCGCCTTAAGTGAGAAAAGACCTATTTGTCGAAATATGGTATAATATATAGATAATTAGTTGGAATATGTCAGGGGGATTAAAATGAGTAAATGTCCTATTACGTCTTTACTCGGGAATGAGAAAGGTGCGTTAAATATATTTGGCAAGGGGAAACAAAAACCGGAGGAAGCAGAGAATAAGTCAACGTTCGGAATCAATGACTCTATGAAAAAAACTTTTTCTGAATTAAAGACAATAGAAGAGATTTCTCAAGTGAATTTTATCGGATTATCAGAAAGTGATATCTCGAATCTACTGCAAATGCGTCCGATTATTGAAAAGAATGCTGTGCAGATTGTAGATAATTTCTATCATTACATTCAAAAAATGCCTAATTTAATGGGGATTATTCAACATAACTCGACAATTGATCGCTTGAAAAAAACGTTTGTGCAATATTTGTTAGAAATGGTGTCAGGGGAAATTGGGAAACAGTATGTAGAACGTCGTAAAGTTGTTGGTCGTGTGCATAACAAAATTGGCTTATTTCCGCAATGGTATATCGGTGCTTACACATTACTTCAAAATGAAGTGCTGGCTGTGTTACTTCGAGAAGTAAAGTCGACTGAGGATGCATTCGCTTATTACTCATCTTTTCAACGTTTATGTTCTTTTGATATGCAAATTGGCATTGAAACCTATATAGAATCGTACACTTCATCGATGATGAAATGGAATGAAATTGAGGTATTCCAAGAAAGCTTAAGAGATTCTTCCGCTACTCTCGCTGCAAGTGTTGATGAAACGACTATCTCGATTGCGGATAAAGAATCGATTGTCGAGCAAATGCTAACGGAGATTACGGATATCCAGGCAACATCGCGGAAAATGATTTCACAAGTAACTGACGGAAAAGAAGATGTCACTGATTCATTAACAAAAGTGGATAAAGTCCTTGAGTTAATTGAAACGACAAAAGTATTAACCCAAGAGCTTAGTGAAAGTTCTATCCAAATTGGTCAAGTGGTTAATACGATTAGAGGGATATCGAATCAAACAAATATTCTTTCATTAAATGCAGCTATTGAGGCAGCGAGGGCTGGTGAGCACGGTAAGGGATTCTCAATCGTTGCTCAAGAAGTACGAAAGCTTGCGAATCAGACAGAGAATGCATTGGATCATATCCAACATCAAATTGGTGCGGTACAAGAAACTGTTTTAAAATTCGAAGATAGTTTTCAGCACATTGTTGATGAAACAAATACTTATAGAGAAACGAACCAAAATATTATTCAAGTTTTGGAAGAATCAACTGTATGTGTTCAATCAACAGACGTGAAAATTGGCCAATTTACGCAATATGTAAATGACTTCAAGAGAGCATTTGCTGAAATTACAGAAGCTTCCCATGAAGTAGCTCAAATGGCAGGTCAATTAAATGAATTAAATAATGAATTAGCTTGCAAGTTAAAAAGCTAATGATTGTGAAAGCCTTATTACTTGATATAAGGCTTTTTTTTGATAGGAACCAGTTCGCATATCCTACGAAGTATTAATCGCAAAGTAACGGGCAGTAAGCCCATCAATGATTGAAGTTTTACTTTATGTAGCATACTTTGAGTAAAAAGTGTATTATAGTGTATGATTACACTTTTTCACAAAAAGCGGTGGTGATTCAGATGATTGGCTGCTTATGTATTCATGGATTTACTGGGGCGCCATTTGAAGTAGAGCCTCTCGTTCAGTATTTGAGAGAACGAACAGATTGGGAAATTTCTGTACCAACCTTACCAGGACATGGCGAGCAATTAAACTTAAAGGGAATTGATTATCATAATTGGATTGAACATGCTGAGAAGGAATTACAGCAGTTAATCGAAAGTTGTGAAACTGTTTACGTCATTGGCTTTTCTATGGGTGGCATGATTGCAAGCTATTTAGCTGTCCACTATCCAGTGACAAAACTAGTCCTTTTAAGTGCGGCTGCCATGTATGTAAGCCCGAAGCAGCTTGTTGAAGACATTGGTGAAATAGTTAAAGATGCTTTTAAAGGAAAGTTACTTGAAAATGAACTATTTGTTAGATACAAGCAGAAAATAATCGCAACCCCGGTCTCAGCTACCCTTCAGTTTCGGAGACTTGTTGCTTTTGTTCGCCCTGTTTTACACGAGGTAACAACGCCTACTCTGATTGCTCAAGGAGAATGTGATGGTGTTGTACCGCCAAAGAGCGCAAAATACATTTATCAACATATTGGCACACCTGCAAAACGGCTTATTTTTTTAAAAGAGTCGAAGCACTTAATATGTCACTGCGAAGAAAGAGAAAATCTCTTTTCTGAGATATATTCCTTTCTCAAAAACCTATATTAAACTAGAATGCCTATTCCTGATTCGTTTACAGGAATAGGCATTTTTCTATGTGAAAACTAAATCGTCGTCGGCTTCATTGAACAAGCCTCGATGTTAACGGAGTAATCGTAAGCGCAGAGAAATGAAGCCGACGACATTTGGCTAAACATATTTGGGAGAGGATGCTCCTTATTTTTTGTTGTTGCATTTCTGAATTTTATATCATATAGTGTGTATATAGATATGAACAGTATAACAGTTTAGAGGAGGACAAAAAATGAACACAATGAAGCAGGCGCTTTGGTTGGTGAAGTTTGAGATGAAAGCCTCGGTGAAGCAGTACTTTTTCTTATTAGGATTTGCCATTTTCTATGGAATATTTTTTTCGATGACGATTTCGTTGCATAATACATTATTGTTTGATTTTTTCTTTATACTTGTTTTTGGCTTTTGTGCGGTCTGGGCGAGACCGAAGGAATTACAATTGCAAAAAATTTCTGAGGGATTGTGGGCTTCTCCATTTGTTGTGATGCTTAATCAGCTGCCGATTCCAAAAAATGTGCTAATCAATAGTCGATTTATTGTTTTTTATATTTTTTCCATACCATTTAATTTGTTCATTTTGACTTTTATCTATATTTTTTCCATGGAACTTAGAGAGTCGATCCCTGCTATTTCTTATCTTATTTTTTCAGTTATTTGGATATGTTTTGGCATTGCGTTTGGATCCATGTTCCCTGCAAGTGATGTAGGAGATAAAATGCCAAAAAATAAATGGAAGTGGGTAGCTATTGGAGTGTTGTTTTACGGAGGATTAATTGGGAGTGTTATTGCCGTTAATATGTATTCAGGGCAAGGAATCGTTGGCTGGTCTATCCATGCTGCGAAAGAATTCCCGGTCGTGTCAATTTTACTTTCTCTTATGATAGCAATTCTTTCTGTTATTTATTACATGAGATATATGTATAAAAAGATTGCTCAAATTGACTATTTAAAATAAGCGAGGCGCTTCAGCATTTCTAATAAGGAGGGGATTCTATGGAACTTCCAATTCGATTATCGAAGGATTCACGTGAACCGATCTATCATCAGATAGAGGAGCAAATAAAGGCATTAATTGCTGGAGGACAGTTACCTGCTGGGACATCACTTCCCTCGATTCGAGCACTTTCAAAGGAGCTTGAAATAAGTGTTATCACCATAAGACGAGCTTATTTAAACTTAGAGCATGAAGGCTTTATTTTTACGACACAGGGAAAAGGCACTTTTGTTGCTGAGGTTGAAACAAAAAAGATGAGGGAAGTGACAACGTTGTCTGTATACCAAGCCATCGAAAAGAGTATAGAAACAGCCTTAAGACATGATTATACGTTTGAACAAATTGAAGAGGCTTTTCACGATGTAATTGCTTCTATGAAAAAGAACGGAGGTCCTGAGCGTGAGTGAGATTAGCATAAAGGGAATGAAGAAAACCATCGATGATTTTTCACTTGGCCCGATCGATTTAACATTTGAACTGGGAACGATTACAGCAATCGTCGGAAATAATGGTGCTGGTAAAAGTACATTATTAAAGATGTTGATGCATTTAGTGAAAGCAGATGTAGGCCAAATTAAGATATGTGGTCAATCAGTTAGTGGCAAAGAGGAAGATTGGAAAGCAAAAGTGGCCTACTTGCCACAAACGGTTATTGGCTGGGAGCTCTTTACCGGAAGAAAGCTGCTCGAATTAGTTTCGAAATGGTATCCGACTTGGGATCAGCAGATGTTTGAGCGCATCGTTGAGATGTTTCAGATTCCACTCAATAAAAAATACAGCAAGCTTTCTCAAGGAATGCAGCAAAAGCTAAATATTGCGTTAACACTTGCAAGAGATACAGCTATTCTGATTCTTGATGAGCCTACAGCCCATATGGATATTCCTTCTAAACAAATGCTGATGGATATTTTCGTTGAATGGATGGAGCGAGGTGAGAAGCTCATGATTATCTCAAGTCACCAGGCAGAAGATATTCGTAAGCTTGCTGATTATCTCGTCATTATTAAAGAAGGAAGCTTACTTGGTAAATTTGATAAAGATGAATTGACTGAAAGCTATAAACGCTATTGGATGGAACAGCCATTGCCAAATGAAAGGATACCAGGAGAAATTGCACGTAAAAATGCACGGATTATTGTTACAAATAGACCCGATGAGACAGAAGTGTTTTTCACAAGTGAAGGGTTTTCATGGCTGCAAGCGGAATCGCTTGAGTTAGAGGAAATTATTACGTATATGCTGACAAATGGAGGGGGGCAAGGTGATGGGGAAATCGGTTTTGACCGTTAATCAAATTGGTAAATCATTTAAGGATAAGAAGGTTATTGAGAATATTTCTTTTGATGTTCATCAAGGAGAAATCATGGCGATTCTTGGTCCGAATGGTGCAGGGAAATCAACGACGATTCGAAATATCATGGGGATTATGCATCCTGATGAAGGCTCGATTACATTCCATAATCGGACAACAGGGGAAATTCCCCGTCAAATCATCGGCTATTTACCAGAAGAGAGAGGAT
>JAEWIG010000138.1 GCA_023387295.1 Bacillota bacterium
TTATCATCCAGTTCAATCAAGAAAACATAGAAAATTGGTTGAAAGATATGGAACAAATACAAGGCTTTATCGGAGGATTTTTATGAGAAGGTCATCACTGTTTTCTGGCATCTTTTACATCATTTTAGGTATCCTCTTCACTAATTTAGCAATCAATTATGTACAGAGAGAGCAATCGTGGGGAATGTTTACCTACTTTCTCATTCTGATAGCAACGTTTGATATTGGAAGTGGTCTACGCATGATCGCTTTTCACTTTAAAATGAAACAGAGCCAAGCAAAAAAATGAGCCATTCATTATGAAGGCTCATTTTTCTTTATTCATTGTCTGTTGGATAGTGCTTTAAAAAATAAATAAGTGACTGAAGCTCAATAGCAAGGTCGATGTGATGAATTCTGATTGTAGGAGGAACCGATAGTCGTGCAGGTGTAAAGTTTAGAATACCATTAACCGTACTTTGCACAATCCGATCAACAATGGATTGAGCTACATTTGCTGGAACTGTTAGGATGGCTACCTGAATTTGGTGCTCAACGATCACCTTTTCAAGGTCATTCATATGGAATACAGGGACATCTCCAATCGTTGTACCTACTTTATCTTCAGATACATCGAATGCTACTTCAATTTTCGTATTATTATTTTTAAGAAAATTATAATTTAAAAATGCTGTTCCTAAATTACCTACCCCAATAAGTGCAACTTTTGTAAGCTCATCCTGATCTAATGTTTTACGGAAAAACGAAAGCAAATAATTGACATTATAGCCATATCCCTTTTTTCCTAGTGCACCGAAATAGGAAAAATCTCTGCGAATCGTAGCAGAATCAACCTTCACAGCCTCACTTAACTCCGCAGATGAAACTCTCTGCTTTCCTGAAGAATGTAAGTTCTTAATAAAACGATAGTATAATGGCAATCTCTTTGCAGTCGCTTGTGGGATCTTCATTGTTTCATTCGGCATTCACTTCTCCCCCTCTTCCCATATACATATTCAAATTCGTGTTGATGGAATTGTCTCCAGATTATTTCTGTGCTATTGAGGCTCCAAGATGCTTTTACTTCATTCAAAGTGAGCCTTCGCTCAATTTGAGAATACACCCCTACATCTCACCACGAATATTATACCGAGTGATGTTAAATGGTTCCTTCTCTTTTGAAATCCCCATTCTTACCACCCGTTTTTTCGACTAAATAAGTATGACCGATAACCATCCCTTTATCAACTGCTTTGCACATATCATACACCGTTAGTGCACAAACAGATGCTGCTGTTAACGCTTCCATTTCTACTCCAGTGTTCCCTATTGTTTTCGCAGAAGCCTCTATTAATAACGTGTGTGCATCCTGTTCAACCTTCCAAGCGAAGGAAATATCCACACCTGTTAATGGAATCGGATGACACATCGGGATAATCTCCCATGTTTTCTTGCAAGCCATGACTCCTGCCACCTGCGCAACAGCGAGAACATCGCCTTTTTTCATTTGATTGGATGTAATCTTATCATATATCTCTTTATTTACTGTAATACTGGAATGAGCAATGGCAGTTCGGACTGTTTCAGCCTTCTCGCTAACATCAACCATTTTTGCTCTACCTTCTTGATTAAAATGTGTAAAATCCGCCATATTAAAACTCCTCTCTTCAAAATCATACACTATTTTTTCACCAATGTATGTGCATTGTAGCATACTTCACAATTTTTTTTCTTAATAAAATTTAATCATCGTCGGATTCATTGAACAACCTTTATTGCCCTACATATATGAATGCGTTAAACTATCCCTAGAGTATAGAGGTGAAAAATATGATTTTACTACAAATAAATCAATTAGAAAAAAACTTTGGTGCTGATCCTATTTTATCGAATATTAAGCTAGAAGTACAAACACGAGATCGAATTGCTCTTGTTGGCCGTAATGGTGCCGGTAAGTCTACTCTTTTAAAAATAATCGCAGGGCAATTATCTTATGATTCCGGAGATATTATTAAGCCAAAAGAGGTTGAAATCGGCTATCTCGCTCAAAATACGGGTCTTGAATCAGACCGTTCCATTTGGGATGAAATGCTCACTGTTTTCGAACATTTACAAGAGCAAGAAAGAGAATTACGCAATCTTGAAGCAAAGATGGCAGACGCTGATTTAATCGCCAATTCAAAAGAGTATGAGCGAATTTTATCAGACTATGATCATCGTCAGCTACAATTTAAGGAACAGGGGGGCTATCAATATGAATCCGATATCCGTTCCGTTCTTCACGGTCTAAGCTTTCATTCCTTTAGCTATGATACAAAAATCTCAACACTTAGCGGAGGTCAAAAAACTAGACTCGCGCTTGGTAAATTATTATTAACCAAACCTGATATTCTAATATTGGACGAGCCGACAAACCACCTTGATATTGATACATTATCTTGGCTGGAACAATATTTGCAAGGGTACGATGGGGCGATTTTAATTGTCTCACACGATCGATACTTCCTCGATAAAGTAGTCAATCAAGTCTATGAATTATCCAGAATGCAAATCAAAAAATACCCTGGTAATTATAGTGCTTATCTTGAACAAAAAGCTGCCAATTTCGAGCGTGATATGAAGCTTTATGAAAAGCAGCAGCAAGAGGTGGCAAAGCTTGAGGATTTCATCCAACGAAATCTTGTACGAGCCTCCACGACCAAAAGAGCACAAAGCCGTAGAAAGCAGCTTGAAAGAATGGAGCTTCTTGATCGTCCTCTAGGAGATGAAAAATCGGCCTCCTTTGGCTTTCAAATTGAGAAGCAATCAGGGAATGAAGTATTAAACGTGTATTCCGTTGCTGTCGGTTACCAAGAAGACATCATTTCAAAGGATATTTCCTTCCGGATTAATCGTGGGGAAAGCATTGCGCTTGTTGGTCCAAACGGGATTGGGAAGTCAACTTTATTAAAAACGATAATTAACCGCTTACCTGCCATTACAGGAGATATTAAGCCCGGTTCTAATGTAATGATCGGCTACTATGATCAGGAACAGGCTGAGCTTTCTTCCAATAAACGAGTTTTAAATGAACTATGGGATGACTATCCTTTAAAGCCTGAAAAAGAAATTCGCACAGTCCTTGGAAACTTTCTTTTTTCAGGAGATGACGTTTTAAAAATTGTTTCTACTTTAAGTGGTGGAGAAAAAGCGCGTTTAGCTTTGGCTAAGCTCATGATGCAAAAAGCCAATTTCTTAATTCTCGATGAGCCTACCAACCATCTTGACTTAGATAGTAAAGAGATTTTAGAAAATGCTTTAGTCGATTATCCTGGAACGATTCTATTTGTTTCACACGACCGCTATTTTATTAATCGCATCGCAACTAGAGTCCTTGAGCTCAACACGAATGGAGCAACAGACTACCTTGGCGATTATGATTATTATGTGGAGAAGAAGCA
>JAEWIG010000201.1 GCA_023387295.1 Bacillota bacterium
GTACAAAGTAATGGGCATGTTAACAGGATCAAGCATTAATGTAGAAAACTTAGTTATAGGCATTGACAGTAATAAAGTAGTGCCTTATACAGCAGGGATTAGAAATAATAAAACAGGTGAACAGATTGCATTCGATACTTCTGAATGGTCAGAAAATCTAAATACGTTCAATATCGATATGACAAGTTAAGACAAAGATATGTACACTTTATCTCTTACATATAACGTTAACGGAAATCTGATTCAATTAGCTTATATGATTAACAACATAGACAATTAAAGTTTTCGGTTTTAAGGCCATCGAAGCATCAAAAAACTATTTACTTTGTAAAGTCAATAACCATACGTCCTGTAAATTTACCTCGGTCCATTTCTTCGAAAATTTCATTAATTTCTTCGATTTTACGTAACGCTACTTTCGGTACTACTTTACCTTCTGCAGCAAATTGAAATGCTTCTTGTAAGTCTTGACGTGTACCTACTAATGAACCTACTACTTGGATACCGTCTAGTACTAAACGAGGAATATCTAAATCCATTTTATCTACAGGTAAACCAACCGCTACTACACGTGCACCCGCTTTTACAACATCGATTGCTTGATTGAAAGGTGTTTTAGCGACAGCTGTAATAACTGTTGCATCTAAACCTTTACCATCAGTCAGTTCTTTCACTTTTGCAATTGGATCTTCATTCAAAGAGTTTATCACAACGTCTGCACCTGATTCTTTAGCAAACGTTAGCATGTCATCATTAATATCAAAAGCAACTACCTTAGCACCAAATACATTTTTCGCGTATTGCACTGCTAAATTACCTAGGCCACCAACACCAAATATACCAATCCATTGGCCTGGACGAATATGTGATTCTTTAACAGCTTTGTAAGTTGTAACACCAGCACAAGTCACAGAGGAAGCCGCTGCTGGATCTAAATTATCAGGGACCTTTACAGCATAATCAGCTGTTACGATCACTTGTTCAGCCATCGCACCATCTACTGTGTACCCTGAATTTTTCACGTCACGGCATAGCGTTTCACGCCCTGTTGTACAATATTCACAGTGACCGCAGCTTTCAAACATCCAAGCGATTGATACACGGTCACCAACTTTTAGTGAAGTAACACCTTCAGCAACTTCGATAACTTTACCAATACCTTCGTGACCTAAAACGACCCCTGTTACATCACCGAAGTCTGCATTTTTTACGTGTAAATCTGTATGACAAACACCACAGAATTCTGTTTGCACTAATGCTTCACCATGTTTTAATGGTCGGAGTTGTTTCTCTTCTACACTTACTTTTCTGTCTTTCGTTACGACTGCTGCTTTCATAATTAATATGCCTCCTCAAATCCAAGAAATTCATTTTAATTTACAAGCATTGATCCACTAGTTTGTGGAAACCATATTCATATTATTTAATCATTTACACTGAATGCAAAAAAATTAATGTTTGATATTATATCGAATCGTATACAACAGTGAGTTGTTCATCGCCTCTATAATTTGATTCCTGGCTGATTGGTTAGCAATTATATTTTTGATTAGAAAAGTCTATTTGAAAGGATAGGCTTTTTCTTTTTAATGTGGAAGATATATAATATATTTATAAAAAATTTTTGAGGTGAAAAAAATGGCTAAATCAAAAGCTAAGAAGTTCCGAGATAAAATTGAAAGAGAAGGAAAGAGAAATCCAGAATTAAGTAGAAGTAAATTTGCATTTGCTGACTTACGTTCAAGAAGAACCAAAAATAAAAAAGATATTGTATATCGTTGTAAACATAAGAACCAATCTCTAACTGACGTAAATAGAAGAGATGGTTCTTTTTCTTTTGCATAAAACCACCTGCTTTTTAAATTAATCATCAAATTTGCTACAGGTATAGGTGTTTTTTTGAAGTAGGCACTTTTATGTCATCCGTCAGGTATTGAATTTACTAATGATTCAAATCCACCTTTTCAAATAACAATAACTTTCTAAATACATATAAAATGAAAATAGTGTTATGTTGTTAGGGGGAACCTTAGCCAAATAAAATGAATAAGAAAGGTATAAGAGAACGAAAGGAGTATTCAATATGAAAAATTATCATTGTTGTGCAACTTGTATTAATTTTGAAATGAAACGTGAAGAAAATGGAATCGTTGCAAGATGTAAACGACTAGGTTTTGAAACCAAAACTAATTATGTTTTTAACTGTTGGACTCCCAAAGAGCATATTAAAAAATTAATGGAAAAACAAAATTAATCCAAAAGTCTAATTAAATATAAGTTAGACAACGAAAAGAATAAGTGGGAAAAGGTAGAAAAAGAAAATGCAGAAGGAAGTCAAATTATCCACCCGTTAGAAAGACTGAATGACCCATCTGCAGTAAATACAATGAATTTTCACTTAAAGAATAAATTCTAATTTTAGAAGGCTGTTTTCGTAAAGTTTGTTGCTTTAAAGTCAAGATGTTAATGAATATGCTATCACTCTCAACCGAGATGGTTTTAATAGGGAAAGATGATTTAAGAACGAAACCTTTATGATGGATAATCGTATAAATATTTATTAAAGGAGATGTGATTACCAAGTGATTTTCCGTTCAAAGGTAGATAGTTTTTTTGTTGCAATTATTTTTATAATAATGTTATTAATAGGTGTAGCAACAATGCTCCCCCTATTCATTGATAAGAATGTAGAGTTGATTGATGTAATCGTCATGTCTGGTTTATTTATTGTTTCAGAAGGTGTCATAGTGTGGTCATCCTTTTCCATCAAGTACGTTTTTTATGAGGATTTTCTATTAGTGAAGGGAGGACCCTTTCGTAGTAAAATTCCATACCAAACTATAACTATGGTTTCTCAAACGAATGATATTTTTACTGGTTATAGAATCTTATCATCCAAACAAGGACTTGAATTATTTAACCAGTCAACACTCCTCGGAAGTATAAAGATTTCACCAAAGAATAAGACAGCGTTTATCACCGAGTTAAAAAAACGATGCTCGAATGTACAAATACAGGAATAAACTTCACTAATAACCGTTAAACGTTAAATTTAAAATGACCCGAACAAGGGTCATTTTTTATGCACTTCTAAGCATATCAACTGTTGCATAATAAATAATAGAAAGTTGCTTATTAACAACGGTTGTCGTAATATCCATCTTTTCATCAAGCTTACGAATTATGTTTTAACTAAAGATTTCCATATTTACACACAACCTTCAAAGACTTTGATATAATTCGATGTGAATATTTGGAATATAGAACTGCGTTGAACTGGAGGAGTATTGACTTGAATAGAGGATTGATTTTTGGAAGTCTATTTATAGTTGGAAGCATATTGACTGGATGTGGAACAGCAGAAGAACGTTCAAATACTGCAGAAAAACTGTCTATTTCTAAAGTTGAATATATGGATGAAATTGAGAATGTTGAAGAGACTCAAAAGGTACTTTCTCCGATGAAAGAACTAGAAAGAGAAAATGAGAGGATCCAAAGAGAAACAGAAGAAAGAAATGCTGCTATGGTTGTAGTACAAGGTTATGGTCAGGAAGTTTATAGAATGGAAGATTACTGGCTTAGAATACCAGAATACAAAGATGTAAAAGTATTTACAAAACTAATGCCTGAGTATTGGGAAGAACAAAAGAAAATTGAAGTGGTTGAAGGGTACGAAAGACGTAACGAGCTAAGTTATGCAGCAAAAGCTATCTTAACGTATATAAATTGGTTTAAAGATGAAAACGAAATTGAAGAATTAGGTTTAACTGAAGTTTTTGACGAATGGCAGCGATCAGCTTATGAAATAGTCAAAACTAATCCTTTTGAATCTGAATGGTATGAGCAATTTGATAGGTTGGTAGTAGAATTTGAAGAGGCAATGTATATAGCTGTCGAGGCTATCAATAATCTTGAAGAAGAAGGTAAATAAAAAAATATATTTAAAAACTAATAGGTTCCGTTGATGGGGAGAAAACATAAAATAATAATCCTATTACCTTAGTGTTGCGTATAAATAATTCATTTTAACATAATCATTGGAACAGTAACCTCTACAACTTTAATGTATTCGTTCTTTCGAATGTACTTTCATAATTAAAAATAAAAATTAAAGAATCCCCTCCAGCTCCTGCAGCGAGGGGATTTTGTTTGGAATGATTGGATTTTTAGGGACCAAAATAGGAGTGGGTTTAAAGTTTACCCTTTAGGGGATCGCTAACATTCAGCGAAAAACACACCTTAACTCAATTCATAGGAGTACATTTTTTGTTGAAGTCTAATCATTATTGAATCATTAATCATATGTTTTATGGACAAGTCTAATTGAAAAAGGAAAGGGGAGAAATGAATGGGGCTTACTCGATTATGTTGCGGAATTACCATAGGTGAGAGCATTCCCTTCGTAGAATTACCTTCTATTGAATCAGGTGGAGAGGAGCAGACTTTAGCGACAGTAACTGTTGCTGTAATAGATTCTGTTCATACTGTGAGATTGATGGCATCCATACCATCATCAACCTTTTCATCAACAGTAAATACATCTCCACTTCAAGGAAATACAGTAGTGTATGAGGTTCGACGAGAAGATAATTCTTCTGTCATATCTGTATTCAATACTGATTTTGATTTGATGCAAACCACGTTTATAGCCTTCGATAATCCAGGACAAGGAACATTTACGTATACGTTAGTAGGTCGAATCATTAGAGAAACTTCGGCTCAAGGTGAAGTTGTATATGATTATTTTTTTACGGCTGAGGAACTTGTTCTTGAAAATGATGCACCGCCTCCAAGAACTGAACCTAGCAAAAGTCATATATACCGAAAATAAACCCGCAATATCACATTAAATTTGTACCATTAATTTAAAGTCTTATGTCACGCCAAAATTTCACTGAAAACATAGGTTAAGCAAATTATGCAAAAAAAAAGAGAGATAAAATCATTTGTGATCGTTTAGTTATCGGAATGAACTAAGTTAGTCAGAATAATAAAATGCTTTTCTATCGGGCCCACTTCTTGAATAAGCAGGCTTCATAATAGAAACGATGATTTAATAAAATATTAAAATAATACAACCTCGTAAGCGTTTGTTTACGAGGTTGTATCATTTTAAGACATCGAATACAGACTAACATCTGAAATAATTAAATCACTTTGACCAAACTGCACCATTTTCCCAACG
>JAEWIG010000277.1 GCA_023387295.1 Bacillota bacterium
GGATTTGTACTCTCGGGTTTAGGATTTGGTGGTTCTATTGCGAAGTATCAGAGCAGAGAATATGCGCCTGTTGCCAAGGATACATTTAATTATTTGGCGAAAGAAACTACTTCAGGAGTAAGAGAAATCTCAAATGCACTACAGCAGGGAAGTGCCTCAAACCTTTCATCAACCTGTCACAGTTGCCACCAACAAAATTCAATTAATGCAAAGTTTTGTAATCATTGTGGTGAAAAATTAGTTCTTATTTGTCGTAGCTGCCAACAAGAAAATAAGATTGATGCGCATTATTGTAATCACTGTGGCTCCTCTTTAGAATAATCTTAATACTTAAACAAAGGTATAAAAGGAGTGGTTGTATGAAAAAAGAAAATAAACCATTTAATGATGCAATTGACCACTTTAACAAAATAGAAGGAAATGCTGGGAATGTAAATGAGGATGCTATAAAGAACTTGCCAAAGCCAATAAAATATGTGGGGTATTTTATAGTGGGATTCTTTTCAATCTCCTTTCTGTTAATGATAATTTTAAATTTATTCAAGTAACTGGCACTCAAACCTGCTGGCTTAGAATCCATTTTGATTCATTTATTCAAACTGGATTCTTTTAAAATAGTAAATTAACTAGAAAAATCATTAATTGAGAAATCAATCTGAGCATGTTTAAATTCCGAAGTGTATCATGTATTTCTTTTCTTCCATAGCTTGTAGAATTTTTGTAGCAAGCTCATTAAGTTCTAGCGATTCCTTAAAATTCTCCGAAGAAGTAATAACATGATAAAAAAATGATAATGACTCATATGGAATAAGTGTTATCCCCCAATAAGCTAGCCCTAATTCTGGGCGACCTAATGAATGAAAATAAGTCTTCATGACAGATATATCTTTATTTAAATCATTAATAATATCATCTTCAACCGAAATACAATTATATTTCTGCGGTTCATAATCTATGATTTCTTTCAGTTCGACTAAATCATCAATTATCCCAAAATCATGTACACAGGGCATCATCATCCTTCTTTCTCAAAGTATTATTTTATGTTCACAGCGAAACTAATTCACTAATCGAATGGTTTCCATAAAAATTTGCCGTAACGTTATACTTTCCCATGCTGCAGTAAGCCCTTTATAAGAGTAGGGGTAATAGATACTTTTGAATTTACCAGATGAAGTACTTTTTTTTGCATGTCAGGGGTAAGGTTAAGATTTTCCAGATGAAGGTTGTGAAGAACTCTTTTAAATTCCTTAGAATCTGTATTTAATTCCTTCATTAACGGCAACCTCTTTTCACAAATTATTCTTACTTTTATTATACAATCTCACTTTATCATTTGCTACTAGGCAATTCTTTGGATTCAATTCAGTGAATATACCCCATAAAATGAAGCTTCAATCAGTGGAGTTTATTCTTCACTAGTTATTTTAATATCTCAAGCAACGCTTCTCTTGATTTTTTGTTTTTAAGTTTAAATGTCCCTTCCCTTGTTTCACTTTCTAATAAGTCATAATCTGAACCAAATCCAATCCAAACTCTAATAGTTTCCGTTGTTTCATCTGGATAGAATAAAGTTAATTTAATGTTTTCGCGGTATTCCTTCTCATATATAACATTTTGATGCCTTGCCTTATTAAATATCTTTGTTAGCTGGTTAATTGAATCTTCGTCTTCAATTACTATTATTTCTCCAAAATTACCTTCGGAATGATTATATCTTTGGTATTCTATCTTGGTGATATTTGAAAAATCATTAGAAAAAAAGAAGTTATTTACCAAGACAATAATCACTATCAAAAGAATAACTCCTATAACCTTTTTCAAAATACCCCCCCATTAATGACCTCTAAAAAATCTGGGCTTACTTGAATAAGAAAAGTACCCATAAATTAAAAATTAGATATTTTCCATAGATTACTTATAAAAATGGCTGCGCTTTTTCTGAAGCTACTTCAAGTAAAACTAATTGAATATTTTATTAGTGGACTGTTTCTACATTAGTTTTATTGCTAATTGAGAATTTTATTAAGCCATCAATTATTAGATGACTCTTAAACTCTTGCACCCATATAAGAGCATGTAATCAAGAAAACCAAATTCTTGATATTTGTAACGGGTTAATAACTGATTTTAAACTTCCGTCAGGATGAAATAATTTGATTGAATCCAATTTTTTGAAATCGTATGATACTGCTTCTAATTTTTCCATTAGAATAATGGTTTCACTTTTATCAAGTTTAAATGAGAGAGATTGGCCAGACATTAAAATCTCAGCCCTACTATTTTCTTTAGATTCTATCTTTTTAATAAACATTTTGTATTCCTCCTCATGTATTATTAGCAGTTATTAAATAATGCGATTTTAGTTTTTGGTATTTGAAAATTTCACTAAGCCAATCACCAAAAATAACATACTAATCGCCCAAAGAACACCTGTGATACCAAGACGCAAGGATATTTGTTCAGATGCCATTGGATGGTTAACATCAAAGCTAATAGCATTTAAAGCTTGGCTAACTGCCCAACTAAAAAAAACTAAATGCCCCATCACGAATCCATAAGCCATTCCAAATGCTTTCCGTTTTTTCGAAAATAACAATAGCAATACAACAATAAAGGTTATGCCCATTATGATTGAAAAACCACCTATTAACAAACCCATTGTTTCCTGTTCCATCGGCATATTGTTCACTCTCCTAAAAAGCTTAAGTGAGCTTTATGTATTAGTAGGGATTAGAAATAGATTCAACCACTTTAACCCCAAATCCTATCCATCTTCCATCAATATCTTCAATTACAAATTCTTTATTATTGTAATCGGTAAGATTTAATGTACGGACTATCTTAACATTGGCGTTGTGAAACTCCTCTTGAAGTTCTTCTTGATTTACCGTAATAAAGTATGCGTCGTACCCATATCCATATAAGTCTCTATTTGGAATCACTTTTTGTCCGTTTGTTTTTGTTAGAATGATTTCTGTAGAATCACGATATAAACAAATATGAGGTTCAGTTGAATTTAAATAATGCACAGCTTTAAAACCCATTTTTTGTTCATAAAAATTTGCGGTTTTCATTATATTTGGAGTAGGAAATACGCAATGAGACATGACTAATAGGTTCTTCATTCCTTATTTCTCCTTCAGTTTGCTGCAATATTGATTTTCTTTAATGCTATAAGGCAACAACTTTTTATTCATTCATTTAATGTATACATATTCCATATAATATGAACTTTTTCCTTTAAATTGAACTCACCTATTCCTTTAGATGAACAATCAATCACTGCATTTAATGCTTGGCTAACTGCTATGAAATAGACTATTTCATCATTATTGATGAAGCTTAGCTTCATTTTTGGTTGCCCCATAAAAAAAACAGGAATCTCTCCCTGTTAAATATCGCTTGATTCTCAAATTATTTTGCCCCATTTATTCCATAGCTCTACAACAAAATTACGATTCTATTTCTTTGATCATTTTAAAATTGGTCATTGTAATACCCACACGCTCAACCGTCTGTGAATAAATTAGATGATAGCCTCTATGTTCAAAAAACGCTTTAGCGGTTATGCTAGCATCTGTATCGATTTTTAACAGATTTAATTTCTTCGCTTCAGCTTCCAGATTATGAACTAAAGCCGTAGCTACCCCTTGCCCTTGATAATCTTTATGAACATACAGTCTATCAAGGTGTCCTGTATATGTCATATCACTAAAGCCTACTATTTTATCATCGATTTTTGCGACAAATGTTATGTTCTTTCCTAATGACTCCCTCCAAGTATTAATCTTTAATTCCCGTTCTTCCTTTGGTGCCCACGCATCTAGTTGTTTTTTTGCATAATCTTTCAAGTTAACTGAATGAACCGTTTCATAAAATAATGCAACAATTTCTTCAGTATCACTTTCCTTAAATTTCATAATAATCATTTTCTACAATACCTCTCAAATCCAGTTTCATTGGGGTTATGGGCGATTTGGGTATTAATTGGCCCTAGTAGTTACAGTGCTTTTCAACTCACGGCAGGGGCGGGCATCAACTGGTCACATTAGTTACCATTCTTTTCAATTCCCGACAGGTTCGAGCATCAAACTACCACATTAGTTACCATTCTTTTTAAATCCCAACGAGTTCGGGCATCAAACGGACATGTTAGTTACCGGTCTTTTTAAATCCCAACGAGTTCGGGCATCAAGCGGCCATGTTAGTTACCATTCTTTTCAATTCCCGACAGATTCGGGCATCAAGCAGCCATATTAGTCACCGGTCTTTTCATTTCCCAGTCAAGTCCTTTATATTGTGTAAAAGTGTCATCAATGATTTTCAACTTATTCATAAAACTTGTATAGCGAGCTAAGATTATTTCGAATTTACATTGAGGGGCGGGCATGATAGCCTGATGGGCAAG
>JAEWIG010000359.1 GCA_023387295.1 Bacillota bacterium
GCCAATAGGTGAACTTACTGCATCATATCGATTTGAAATAAGTAAGACTTTAGCATCTAAAGGTGTTCAGGTATTCGGAGAATGGCTATCCTCACGTATTAATGTATTAATGGAAAGGCTTCGGTTACAGGAGATTGTTCAGAAGCAGGTCGAATCATTTTCAGTCGAGCGCTTAGAGGAAATGGTCCTTTCTATTACGAAAAGTGAATTGAAAATGATTACTTATCTTGGTGCTTTGCTTGGTGGAATCATTGGATTACTGCAAGGATTTATTGCTATTTTACTTAACTAAAGGGAATGAGATCAATTCAAAGAAAATATTTCTATTCATAAAATAAGTACCGTTCTCGCAATGAATGGCATAATTTGTTATAGTAAATTGATTGCCCAAAAGTAAAGAAATGCTGAGGCTAGACAAAGGAGTGAACAGAATGGCAGTTAACTTATATGATTCCGCCTATGAATTAGAAAAAGCTGTTAGGCAAAGCGATGAGTATACGACATTAAAGCAAGCATATGTTGAAGTAAATGCAGACCCAGCTGCTAAACAATTATTTGAGAACTTTCGCACTGTACAAATGCAACTGCAGCAAAAGCAAATGATGGGTCAGGATATATCGGAGCAGGAAGTGCAGCAAGCACAACAAACGGTTGCACTTGTCCAGCAAAATCCTAAAATATCAAAGCTAATGGAAGCTGAGCAGCGAATGAGCATGTCCTTTGCAGAAGTAAATAAAATTATTATGAAGCCGCTTGAAGAATTGTACGGACCGCTCGGATAATATAATGAATACAACAATAAACGAGGATAACTATAAATGAGTTATCCTCGTTTTGTATAGCACGGATGTAATACGTTTTTTATTAATAACTATATTTATCATTGCTGCTTTCGTAGCTCGAACATTCGATCTGTCCAATCCCTTACACGTTCAATGATATCTTGCCGTTCAGCATCAATTTGATCATCTTTTTTCTTAGCCAGTTGCTTATCTGTTTCTAAAGTGAATTCTGC
This sequence comes from Bacillota bacterium, assembly GCA_023387295.1. Classification (GTDB taxonomy): domain Bacteria; phylum Bacillota; class Bacilli; order Bacillales; family Cytobacillaceae; genus Cytobacillus. The sequence goes on from JAEWIG010000359.1 coordinate 1,016, forward strand.
TTTTATCTTTGCTTTCTCTCTAAGAGTATCAGATACCTCTGGTGTAATCATGTTTTCCGTTCTCATTATATGAATGGCAGAAAAAAAACGACTTCTTTCATTTAATCCTGTGTAGTAAATTTTGCTAGAAAGAGTATTTAGATCAACCATTGAATCATACATTTGGCCCCAGTGCTTTAGTAGAGAATTAGATTTACTCATGATTTCTGAAGATGTGGGAACCCATGTATTTTTTATCGAATTATTTAAATCATCAATCGTTTTAGCAGATATATATTCACCATTTCCCGCATTGGCAATTTCTTTAAGTGAGTTTTCTCCTGTAGTATCTACATCAAATCCAATAATGTTAACTTGCCGTCCTTCTTTTTCTGATGCAAATGCTTGGGCTTCTACTACTGGATCACCATCACAAGTCTCAGCACCATCACTGATGATATAAAGAGTCACGTTTTCGGTTGTTCCGACCATTTTTTCTCTGGCCGTCTTTATGGCGCCTGCAATTGGTGTCCACCCTTTCGCTTCAACAGCATTTACGGTTTCGGCAAATTTCTTCGCATCAAATTTTTGCATTGGATAAATTTCTTCGATCGTTGAGCAAGATTCTGCTTTCCCGGCATTTGTTTCTGAACCTGCATGTCCGTAAACGATAAGTGAAACATCATGTGTGTTGCCAATTGTATTAGCGAATCTTCCTGCTGCTATTTTAGCAACGGCCATTTTTTGTTTACCTTGTATATTTTTTAACATACTAGTACTTGCATCTAAAAGAATAATGGCTTTTCCAGGGGCCTTTTCCTCTAAGTTTCCTTCCATTTCATGTGGCTCTGGCAAATAAGGCTCATACCACTCTACTTCGAACTCTTCTACGTCATTTATAGCTCTACCGTATGCATAGCTACCGATATAATAATGAAGAGCTTTAAAGAGTGTATCTGGATCTGACGTTTTAGTTGTTACATTTGCTAGTTTTTCTGTTAACTCTTCTTCATAGTCTCCAAGCCCAAAATTTCCCCAAACTTGCGCAGTTTCTTTTTCATAAGGGATGTCATTTATGAAAATCCCCCCAGTTTGCGAACGAAGTCCCTCTTCTGTTATCGAAATGTCAATTTGCTGAATTTTTTCAAAGTCAACATCAGTTATTAAAGGGTCTTTGTTTTCATTTGAATGTTCGTTTGTCTGCTCATTGGAGTCTGTTTCAAGGCTTTGATTTGTCTCGAATTTTTTATCTTGTACTACCTCCTTTTTATTCGAGCACCCAATCATGAAAAGAAGAGCCAAAAACCATATGATGGCATGATATTTTTTGAACATGCTAAACCTCCAATATTTGGAATATTATCTACAGTTTAATAGGTATTGGGAATTATTTCTAGCGAAAGCCTGGTATTTAGGAAGAAATGACTAAGTAATGATTCGGAATACAATTTAGATAGGCAAGTTCTATTCGTATTTAAATGTTCATAAAAGTATATAAGGGATACTGGATCGGAAATTCACGTGCAGTAAGATCCCCACTGTTAGAAGTTTCACTGTACTCACCATGAATAGGGGGCATTGGGATGATTTATCGTCTTTTGGCAATTAATATTGATGGTACTCTTCTCCAATCAAATGGACGTCTTCATAAATCGACAAAAGAAGCAATCGAATATGTACAGCAAAAAGGAATCTACGTCACACTTGTAACAGCAAGGAGCTTTTTATCTGCCAAAAAGGTAGCGAAAGCATTGAAAGTACAATCCCTCTTAGTTGCACATAGTGGAGCGTATATCGCAAGCTCAGAAGATAAGCCGATCTTTGTGAAGCGAGTTCCCGAGGATGTCACATATGATATTGTAAGATTCCTTGAAGGCTTTTCTTGTCAAATTAGATTGGTCGATGAGAAGTTTTCATTAGCCAATCGTTCTAAACTGAATCACAATATGTTAGCAAAGACAGTCTTCACATCGGGAGATCCGATTTTTTATTCGCAGCAATTCGTTGAATCATTAAGTGACACTATTTTAGAGGAGCCTGTTAATCCACCTAAGATCGAGGTTTATTTTGAAGAAGAGGCTGATACATTAGATGCAGTGTCTGCCATTAAAGGAATGTTTAATGATATTGATATATTACAACTCAATAAGCTACGAATTGATATCATGCCAGCAGGAGTTTCTAAGCTGAATGGACTCTTTTATTTAGGAGATTATTTACGCATTTCTAGGAGTGAAATGGTTGTCATTGGGGATGGAATCGATGATTTAGAAATGATTGAAGCCGTCGGACTAGGTGTTGCAATGGGGAATGCTTCAATCGAGGTGAAGAAAGCCGCAGACTGGGTAACCAGGCCGAATAACCAGCAAGGAGTATCTTACATGGTAAAGGAACATTTCCGAAAACAGCAGCCAATTGAATTTTTACGGAAGATGAATATCTTGAAAAAATGAATTAATTGATCTTAACTACCTATTTCTGTACACTGAAATAAGCTCATTTGAAAATACTTTAAACTACCATCCTATATTGATGGTAGTTTATTTTAATAAAAAGGTGATTATTTTGCGTATTTCTATTATTGGTTTAGAGGACGAAAGATTCCTTCGACCACTACAATTAATTGCGAACTTATTTTTTGAGGAATGTAAGGTTTCATTATCTGAATTACAAAACAGTGATGTAAATATTACATTTTCAATCGAAACTGATGATTTTATTCGAGTTAAAGGAAATCTTTTCGATAACGAAAATGCTGAAAACACAGCCGATTATACCATTCCTTTTTCAAATACAGACTCAGATAAAGAAAATTTTAAGCAATTAAAAAAGGCAGTCTCTCATGTGTATTTAAAGCTATTGCAAGATTGGACTGGGATCACTCAACAATGGGGTATCTTAACAGGAATTCGCCCTACTAAGCTACTTCACAATCACATGAAACAGAAAACACCGAAAGAAATAGCCCATCAGGAATTGAGAGAACAATATTTAATTAGCGATGGGAAAATTGATCTTATGCAGCGTATTGTGGATCGGCAGCTTTCGGTCGTCCCAGATCTTTATGAGCTTCAAAATGAGGTTAGCATTTATATTGGTATCCCATTTTGTCCAACAAAATGTGCCTATTGCACCTTCCCAGCCTATGCGATTAATGGAAGACAAGGTTCCGTAGACTCCTTTCTAGGCGGCCTCCATTATGAAATGAGAGAGGTTGGCAAGTGGCTAAAAGAACATAACATAAAAATAACGACTGTCTATTACGGGGGAGGCACCCCAACTAGTATCACAGCCGAAGAAATGGACATGCTTTACGAGGAAATGAATCTTTCCTTCCCTGATGTGGCAAGTATTAGAGAAATTACTGTTGAAGCAGGACGACCAGATACGATTACACCAGAAAAGCTTGAAGTATTGAAAAAATGGAACATTGACCGGATTAGCATTAATCCGCAATCTTACATTCAAGAAACATTGAAGGCGATTGGTAGACATCATACGGTCCAGGAAACCATTGATAAATTTCATTTGGCTAGAAACATGGGAATGAATAATATTAATATGGACCTTATTATCGGGTTGCCGGGTGAAGGTGTTCCAGAATTCGCTCATACGTTAGCTGAAACAAAAAAACTCATGCCGGAATCCTTAACCGTCCATACCCTTTCCTTTAAGCGGGCATCAGAAATGACAAAAAATAAAGAGAAATATAAAGTGGCAGACCGAGCAGAAATTGAAAGAATGATGGAAATGGCAGAAACTTGGACGGAGGCTCATAATTACGCTCCCTATTATTTATACCGACAAAAAAATATCCTTGGTAATCTTGAAAATGTAGGCTATGCCTTAGAAAATCAAGAAAGCATATACAATATCATGATTATGGAAGAACAACAAACGATTCTTGGTCTTGGCTGTGGTGCAGCAAGCAAGTTTATCGATCCTAAAACAGGAAAGATTACACAATTTGCGAATCCAAAGGATCCAAAAACATATAATGAAAGCTTTAAAAAATACACAGAAGAAAAACTAAACTTATTAAGAGAACTATTTTCTTCTAAGAAAAAATCTATTTCAGCTGAATAAGTCATGAAACCTTACCTGTAAGGTATGTGTTAGCTCATTCGATTCTATCGATAATCAGCCAACACATCTTACAGGTTTTTTGTTAGTTTTTATTAAATTTAGAACATTCAGATTAAAATGAAGGGATTCGAAAAAATAAGTAGAATAATTTAGGTGCAAACGATTATAAATATACAGCAAGATAAGGAGCGTTTTCAAAAAAGGGAGGAATCGATATGATGATGCAAACACCTTTGACAGTGACGCAAATGATTAAGAGAGTAGAAAAGTTTTTTCCAAGCAAGCAAGTAGTTTCAAGAACATCTAGTGGAATTCAGCGACTAACATATAAGGAGATTGCTGAACGAACAAGAAAGCTCGCTGAAAGCTTGCAAAAACTAGGGGTAGAAAAAGGAGATAAGGTAGGTACTTTAGCTTGGAATCATCACCGTCATTTAGAAGCTTACTTTGCCATTCCATGCAGTGGTGCAGTGCTGCATACGATAAATTTTCGCCTTTCTCCACAGCATATCGTTTATATTATCAATCATGCAGAAGATAAGGTATTGTTAATTGATTCAGATATAGTTCCTTTAATTGAAGCTGTTAAAGATAAGCTGCCAACAGTTAAAGCTTTTATTATTATGACAGATGAACCAGAGCTTCCTAAAACAACGTTATCACCTGTTTATCATTATGAAGAGCTTCTTGCAGAAGCAACTGGTGATTATGAGTATCCAGATGATCTAGATGAAAATGCTCCAGCGGGCATGTGTTATACGTCGGCCACCACTGGAAATCCGAAAGGGGTCATATATTCACATCGGGGAATTGTTCTTCATAGTATGGCACTCGGAATGGCGGATAGTGCAGGCGTTAGTGAAAAGGATATTGCCATGCCAGTTGTTCCGATGTTCCATGTAAATGCTTGGGGATTACCATTTGCAGCTGTTTGGTTTGGAACAAGCTTAGTTCTGCCTGGTCCTTATTTTACACCGAAGCTATTAGCCGAGCTTATTCAGGAAGAAAGGATTACGATTACAGCAGGTGTACCAACAATTTGGCTAGGATTACTAAAGGAGCTAGATGAGAACACCTACGATATGACTTCACTAAGAGGCGTTCTTTGCGGTGGAGCGGCTGCACCAAAGGGAATGATTAAAGCTTTTGAACAGAAGCATCATATTCCGTTCATGCATGCGTATGGCATGACTGAAACGAGTCCACTTGTCGTTATTTCCACTTTGAAAAGCTATCAGGAGGAACTTTCAACGGAAGAGCAAATTGATATTAAAGCAAAGCAAGGCATCCTTGTACCTGGTCTTGAAATGAAGATTGTCGGAAAGGATGGAGAAGTAGCTTGGGATGGTAAGGAGATGGGGGAGCTTGCCATTCGTGGCCCATGGATTGCTTCTGAATATTATAAAGATGAAAGAACAGCGGAAGCATTTCGTGATGGTTGGCTTTACACAGGTGATGTCGTGACAGTAGATGAAGAAGGCTATATGAAAATCGTCGATCGAACGAAGGATTTAATTAAAAGTGGAGGAGAATGGATTTCCTCAGTTGATCTTGAAAATGCTTTAATGGCACATGAAGCTGTATTTGAAGCGGCAGTCGTTGCAATCCCACATGAAGAATGGCAGGAGCGTCCGATCGCCTGTGTAGTATTAAAGGATGCTTATAAAGGAAAAGATTTGAAGGAAGAGCTATATGAATTTTTAAAGCCACAGTTTGCAAAATGGTGGCTTCCTGATGAAATTCTCTTTATGGAAGAGATACCGAAAACATCAGTAGGGAAGTTCCTCAAAATGGCATTAAGAGATCAGGTACAAAAGGAGTATGCCGAAAATAAGTAATGAATGGATCAACCGTACCGATTATAGTTGCGGTTGGTTTTTTATTTCTATTATAAATCTAAAATATTTCGAATTTTAGAAATAAACGTATTTAAAAATAATATATTTCTATATAATAGATGATAGAACAGTGTGGGAGGGGATAATCTTGGCAATTGAATTTGTAACAGAAACAGTAAATTTGCATGTTGATAATCGGGTAGCAACAGTTGAATTTAACAGACCAGAATCATTAAATTCATTAAATGTAGAAATGCTAAAGGGGTTAGCTGCAACATTTAAAAAATTGAGCAGTTCGGAAGATATTGATATTGTTATTTTAATAGGAAAAGGAAGGGCTTTCTCTTCAGGTGGAGATATAAAAACAATGCTTGCAGCGGATAACACTCAATTTCCAGAGGTCATGGAAATCATAAGTGAAGTTGTTTCATCTCTTTATACGATGCCTAAATTAACGATTTCTGCCATTTCAGGAGCTGCAGCTGGACTTGGGTTAAGCATTGCGTTAGCGACTGATTGCATTATCGCCGAAAAATCAAGCAAGCTTGCGATGAACTTTATTGGTGTTGGCCTCATACCTGATGGCGGCGGCCATTTCTTCTTAGAGAAGCGATTAGGGGAAGATAAAGCTAAACAATTAATCTGGGAAGGAAAGTCGTTAGAAGCTGATGAAGCATATAGAAAGGGTCTCGTTGATGAAGTAGTTTCAGATGGAGAGTTAATGGAATTCGTTCATCTGAAGCTACAAAGATGGCTGAATAGCCCAGTGAAAGCAATGATTGAAACGAAGAAGATATATATTGAAAAAAACAGCTCGAAATTGTTTAACATCCTTGACCTTGAAAAAGAAGCACAATATAAAATGAGACACACTCAAGACCATCAAGAGGGTGTACAAGCATTTATCGAAAAGCGCCGTCCAGTTTTTAAAGGAAAATAATTGAGAGAAGCATCTACCTCTTGTTTGAGAGGTAGATGCTTCTGCTTTTCTAATTATTGATGAAATAAAACAAGTTTTCCATCAGATGAAGTACAGCGATGTGTTTTTTCTGAAAAGCCTTTTTCAATTAGTAGCTTTTCTCCGATGCCTTTTGCTTCTTCTTCACTTCCAGCTTGAAAAGCTTCGTCAAGTAGCTTCTCCCCATTATCTTCAAAAACCGTTAACTTGTATGTTTTCAATGCAATCTCCCCTTTTGATTTGAAAAATTCAGATAGTTTTCTATTATTTTGTCATAATAAATGGAATCATGCAAAGAATTTTAAAAGATTAAGCTTTTTTACCTGTTGATTGGAGAGGAAGGTTACGAGACTCCTGCGGGAGGAAGGGACAGGGGAGACCCCGCAGGTGCGATAGCGCCGAGGAGGCTTCCGGACCGCCCGCGGAAAGCGAGTAACCTGGAGCGGAAATCAACAGGTTAACAGAATCTAATAAAAAATATTGAACCTTTTTCCATTGGTATTCGTATTAGTAGATGGTGAGGGAGGTTATGAAATGGGATTACAGTTACAGTATGTAACAAAGAGATTTGGAAGCTTTACAGCAGTCGACGATTTATCCATTTCCATTCCGGAAAAAGAAATGTTTGGATTTCTAGGTGCCAATGGAGCTGGGAAGACAACAACATTTCGTATGATTCTTGGATTGCTAGATCCAAGCGATGGCAAAATTACATGGGACGGAAAAAAAATCGATTATTCAACAAGTCCAATAATTGGCTATTTACCAGAAGAACGAGGATTATACCCAAAGCTCAAGGTGAAGGAACAAATTGTTTATTTAGCAAGACTGCGCGGGATGCCTAAGCACGAAATTTTAAAGGAACTAGATTATTGGTTAAATCGATTCAAAGTACCCGAATATGCTGATAAGAGGGTAGAAGAACTATCAAAAGGAAATCAACAAAAGATTCAATTCATTACAGCTGTTATCCATAAACCGAAATTATTAATTTTGGATGAGCCCTTTAGTGGACTTGACCCAGTGAATGTTGAACAATTAAAAAGTGCAGTCATTGAATTGAAGGAAAAAGGAACAACAATCGTCTTCTCATCCCATCGAATGGAGCATGTGGAGGAGATGTGTGAGCATTTATGTATCATGCATAAAGGAAGACCGGTCGTCCAAGGTGCCCTAAAGGAAATTAAACGAGCATTTGGCAAAAAGAATTTAGTCATCCATGCTGATTTTGATTTAGCATTTTTAGCAAATCATTCAGGTGTAACGAGGACACGACAAACGACAGAAGGAATTCACCTCCAAATTACAGGAGAAGAGGTTGCAGAAGGAATTTTAAAAGAAATTGTCGGGAAAGGATTTATCCGGAAATTTGTACTTGAAGAGCCTTCTTTGAATGATATTTTTATTGATAAGGTAGGTGCTTCATATGAGTAATTTCTGGATTATTCTCTGGCATACTTATTCATCTAAGCTAAAAACGAAATCATTTATTATTACAACACTTATTACTGTTCTTCTTATCGTTGGTATTACAAATATGTCAAAAGTAATAGACGTTTTTAGTAATGGAGAAGAAAAAGTAGACAAAATTGCAGTTTTAGATAAAACGGGCGAACTATATAGTCCGTTGTCAGAACTGCTAAAAATGAATAAAAGTAAAATGGAAGTAGAGTCCTTTAGTGGTGCAGAGAATGATGCTGAAAAGGCTGTTAAAACTGGTGATTATAAAGGGTTGCTAATCCTATTCATATAACGAAGAAGATCTGCCAGAAGCTACATATAAGGCGATGACGATTGCTGACTCTTCGTTATCTTCTGAGCTTCAGCATTATTTACAACAAATAAAAACTGAGCTTGCTGCTTCACAAATCAATTTAACACAAGCTCAGCTAAATAAGCTCTATGAGCCAGTTACCTTTAGTAAAATTCCACTAGAAGAAAATGCGAAGACAGAAGAAGAACTTAGTCAAGCTAGAGGGCTTGTTTATGTGTTGTTATTTATTATTTATTTCTCAGTCATCCTATACGCAAGTATGATTGCGACAGAGGTTGCGACCGAGAAATCTTCAAGAGTAATGGAAATTCTGATTTCAAGTGTGTCTCCTGTTAAACAAATGTTTGCGAAAATCCTAGGAGTTGCTTTACTTAGTTTGACACAAATGGCGCTCATCCTTGGTATTGGGTATTTCTCTATCAAAAATAACTTAGATTCCATGCAAGGTGGAATGTTTGAGTTTTTTGGATTTAGTGATATTCCTGTGTCAACGATTATTTATGCTCTTGTTTTCTTGCTATTGGGCTATTTCCTGTATGCTACATTAGCGGCATTTCTAGGGTCACTTGTTAGTAGAATCGAGGACGTTCAACAAACAATTATGCCAATGACATTATTAGTTGTTGCAGGTTTTATGATCGCAATGTTCGGTCTTGGAACTCCTGATGCTCCTTTTGTTACCATTACGTCATACATTCCATTTTTCACTCCAATGATCATGTTTATGCGGGTAGGAATGCTTACGTTACCTACATGGGAGCCGTTGCTAGGAATTGCAATCTTACTTACTACGATTGTTATCCTCTCAATATTTGGTGCAAAGGTATATAGAGGTGGAGTCCTCATGTATGGAAAATCGAATTCATATAAAGATATTAAAAAGGCGTTACAGCTAACAAAAAAAGAATAATGAACTGAAGAAGGCAGTCCCTCTTTTCTTAATGAGGGACTGCCTCTTTTCTTAATAAAAACTAAATCGTCGTCGGATTCGTTGAACAAGCCTTGATGTATGAAGTAATCACCAGCGCAGAGAAAGGAAGCCGACGACATTTTCATGTAAAGCTTGTAGCAGAAGATCATGATTGTTTTCTATGCAAAGACCATTTGCACCCAATAATATAAAAGGAATAAAGTTACGATTGTTGATAGGGGGATGACAATAATGGAGACACTTAAATAATCCTTCCATTTTATTTTAATTTTATGCTGGCGCAGTATATGCATCCAAATGAGAGAAGCGAGTGTTCCTATTGGTAATAATAGCGAACCTATATCGCTGCCGATAATATTGGCTAAATAAATCGTCTTTAATGTAATCGGGTCTAGTCCCATTTTTGTTAGAGTGATGGTTCCGATCATTAGGGCGGGATGATTGTTAAAGGTATTCGAGAGAATGGAAACTAACCCCCCCATAATGAAGCTTGCCTGAAATAATCCTTTATTAACAATTGGTTCACAAATACTGACAAGATAGTCGGTCAAGCCAACATTATGAAGCCCATAAATGATGACATACATAGAGAATGCAAAGATAAGAATATGCCATGGTGTTTTCTTTAATATATCGACTGGATTTGTTCCTAAATGGTACCATCTCCACATGAGTAAAGCGAATGACCCAAGAACCGCAACAAACTCAATAGGAATCGCTAAGTACGATGCAACGAACAGAAGACATCGCATGAGGAAGACAAACAGCAACACTTTTACCATGAGCCTTGTTCGTTTTTTCTTTGTTTCAACAGATAATGATTTTTTTAACGGGTGAAATTGTTTAGAGAAGAACATTTCATCAATTTCATCTTTAGCAATAGGCAATTCCTTCGGTAGTTTTTTCTTAACGACTAAGAACATAAGCCAAGACATGAATAATAGACCCATTGTGGCTGGAACAAACATCATTGCCGTATGCAAATAAAGCGTCATATCAATAATTTTTAAAGCGATTAAATTAACAATATTACTAACTCCGATAGGTGCACTTGAAGCAGTAGCAATTAATGCTCCACTCAATAAATAAGGAATCATTTGATGAGGCTTTAAGCGTAGATTTCTTAGCAAAATGATTAATAATGGTGTTGTAATGAGAATGCTGCCATCATTATTAAAAAGAAGCGTCATTAAAAAACAAAGCAACTGAATATACCAATAAAGTCGATAGCCCGAGCCTTTAGATAAACTTGTTAACCTGGCAGCAGCCCAATGAAAGAAACCAAAGCTTTCTAGAATAACAGCCATGACAATCGTGGCCATAATGGTAATAGAGGCACCACCTATTTTATTAATAATATCGTGAATGTCTGTCTGTGAGACAATCCCTGTTACTAGAATGATAAGCGCACCTATTGCAGCAGGCCATGCCTCATTTAATCCTCGTGGTCTCCAAAATATAACTAACATTGTCAAGATAAAGACAATGGCTGTCATTCCTAATTGGAAAGTCATTTATTATCTCCCCTCTTTTCTAGTAAGACATTTGCCCCTGCATGTCCAATTCACTACATTTATATTCATTCCTAACTAAATGGACTAGATGATTGTCCATTTTTCATAAAAAGTATGTTTGTAC
>JAEWIG010000143.1 GCA_023387295.1 Bacillota bacterium
CCACGGACTTCCTCCAGATTCCATCTCACGATGGACACCCTTGTCTTAGGCTATACACTTTCCACTACTAGGACGTGTTAGGGACTTTAACCCATAAGATTGCGCCCATGCTGGGCGCACGATAAAAAAAACGCAATCGTAATTGATTGCGTTTTATCTTAAAATTCATTAATATCATGAAACATATTCCAGGATACAAATTTGGTGGATCCTTTTTTTATAGTTGTTATCAAAACCGGTGAAATCACCAATGAGACCTATGATGAGTGGCGTTACAATTACCCGAATCTAAATAACTTACTAGGATTATAAACGGCTTTTTCCTATTCAAACTCTTGCCGGGCATTTTACCGGAGCTCACCAAATTCTGATAAATGGCGGTTTCTGGTACATCTATTTCATGAAATGTTACGCTTTCCGCATTGTTTTTCGTTCTTTTAGTAGCAGAATAGTAGCAGACTTTAAACTTCTAAAGGTTGATATAATCTACTTTTTATTATTCACTAGGCAGTTGTTCCTTGTGGCTTACGATTCACTGGAATAATTGCTACTACCAAGAGAATTATCGCGACACTGTCGCGACTTTTTGAAAGGAGTTTGCTATGAGCAATCAACATAAAAATCCAACCATAAGTTTCCGTGTATCTGAATATGAACGAAAAGCTATTGAAGCACGCATCCTTGCTAGCGGTATGATGAAGAAAGATTACTTTGTCCGTTCCTGTATCTATAACCGAATCTGCGTTGTAGGCAAGAAAGAAACGATATATCCTTTAGTTGAAGTCCTAAGAAAATTATATCTTCAACTTTATACCATGTATGCTGCTTTTACTAGCGATACTACAACTTCGTTTCCAACATCCGAGGAAATCTCGGCACTTCAAACCGAATACGAGATTGTACTTAAATCTATTATTGATATGCTTGATGGTGCAAAGTATCTCTGGGAAGGAGAACACCATGAATGACTTTAACTTTCAATTTGCTATGTACAATCCAATAACTGATACCGTTGAAGTTAACACTGGAACCGGTACTGCTCTCTTTATCCGTTGCAAAGATTTCAATTCCACTGTCATGTTTGATGATCCAAATGATGTTGTTTATTTGTATCATCTGGCTGAGGAACAACCATTGACTTATGCTAAATTTGCATTGTCTGGTGATGGGCTGCAGGATTATGTAGATGCTATGAATGAATTAAATTAATACTAATCTTCCAATAATCTCATCAGTCTTTTAATTTCAGCTGATGAGATTATTATTATTTACAACTTTACTCCGGTAAAATTTTGAGTTTCAACCACTACCATTTTATTTTTACACATAATCTCTAATATCTAAATGGCTGAAGACACTAGTAAAATCATCAATAGCCTCTGACACTGGTAACAAATTATCTATATAGAAATCTTGCTTCTTTTTCCATGAACCATATAAAACTCCTTGATAACGCCATATTTGTAACAAACTTTTCCCCTTAGGACTAACATCTAAATATACAGTTGTATCTTTTCTCCCGCAAATATCTACCACCCATCTTTTGGGATACTTCCACTTAATAATTAATTTTTTACTTTTATCTAAGTTTGTTTCAATATTTTTCCAAGCTGCATATGCATTTACAATCCAAATAACACGTTCATTCATAAGATTTGAATAAAAATCAATTCTTTCTGTGACAGCCTTAAATGAAATAGAACTATACTGTATTTCTATTACATTTCTTTTGGTAATTATATCAGCTCGATGCTCATTATTTTCACCGCATATTACCTCGCAATTTTCATCAAAAACTAGACTCTTCCATGCTTCATGCCACTCAGTCTCATTTTCATACCCTTCAGGGAGATTTGGCTTACAATCTTCATATTTCCAATACTGCATATAATGTCCCTTACATGCTTTCACTTTATATTCTCTGTACCAGCAATCATATCCAAGGGTCCCTCTGTCAGCATCCTTAATATTTAATTTTGTCCCATTTACAATTGCATACTTCAAAATACTTTCTCCTTCGTAATCGTTATTCCTTACGACCTCAACCTGACTCTTTAGTACGATAAATTATTCAGATTCAAAAAATCACTATGGTACAATCCGAATTATATTTTTCATCTCCAGATGGTTATTGCCATCTCTCATTTTACCATATGGCATAAATTTAAGGTACACCACTTCGCATTCGTTTGCCTGCTGCATAAAGCATACATTAAGCGATATTTTCTTCAAACACATTTTACTTTGCTCTATGGAATTTATTTAATCCATCTGAAATGTTAATAAAATCTTTATCATCAATTCCACTTATTAAATCTTTTGACATAAAAATAGTTTGAATTCCTACTTCTTCAGCCATTTCGATTAGCACTGGATACACTTTTTCAAAACTATCTACACCCATTGGCTGGTTCGCTGAATCTATAACAAGTAATGGCATATAAGTAAATCCCTTAAAATTTTTATTTAAGTATTCAAACATCGTTAAATAAACCATCATCTGTATATGTGTTTGCCGAGCCATACTTCCTGGCATAAAATTAACAACTTTTTCACCCATTTTATGCTTGGCAGATAAACACAATCTAAAAGGATCGAAGTCTAATGAAAAACCATCTTGTTCTAAATCCTCTTGTAAATATTGTATTTCAAGATCACTTCTAAGGTAACCTTCTGATAATTTCTTATTAAAGTTGTTAATTTTGTTTTGATTAAATGCTGACTTTAAATCCTTGATTTCTTTTTTTAAGCTTTCTACTTCTTTTAATAAATCATCATATTTAACTATATCCACTTCCTCTTGTAGCACAACAAATATATGCTCCAATAGCCCTACTTTTTTCATCGCTTCTTCATACGACAGTTCGACAGATGATGCTTTCAAGAATCCAATTTGATTGTCTAATTTTTTTTTCTCAGCTTCAATACTCTTTATTGCCTTATTGTAATCCGTTAAAGATAAAATAATGTTTTCTTCATCTAACTTTTCAATTGTATCACTTATGTACTCAGTATACTTTTTGTATTCTGGTTTATCATCAACAATTTCACTTAAAATTGACAGTAATCTTTTTGTTCTTTCTTTTCTGTCAATCATATTACTTGATTGATTTTTCATAAAATTATATATTTTTATTTCCTCTGCAAGCGAAAATGAGGATTTTGACAGGTAAACCAAATCTTTAGATTTATTTTTTGCCTCTCTAAGATATGAATCTCTAAAGTCGCAAAATGTTTTATAATCTGTAATATACTTTCCTGTATAGTTCAATTGTAATTCTTTAAAAATTTTCTCTTGTTGCATTTTGCTCCTACTATATTCTTGATAACTAGAAGACAACTTTTCTAATTCCTTGCTGTTTTTTTCTAATAATATTTCTTTTTCATATATTTGTTCAATATTTTCAAAATTAAAAAAGAAATTCATAATATTTCGTATTCTAATGTTATGCTTTAATTCTTTTGCCTTAGTAAAAACAGTACTTAAATCTCCCAAACCTTTTTCTTCAATGTAGTTTAAGAAATTAAAAGATCTGTACGATGGACACTCATCAAATACCTTGTTATATATTTCCAAATATCTATCTTCTCTATTTTGTATCATTATCAAGGAAATATTATTTTTATATGTATCAGAACTCACTTCAGAATATTCACTTTCCTCCGTTCTTCTATAAAAAAAACCATCTCCTCCTATTGTTCTCTTTACCCACAAACTCGTCAAATCATTCTTCAATAGTGCTTCAATACTGTCTATATTGTCCAAACCTTGATAAGTTAATTTCTCACTACTACCTAAAATATAATCAATCGCGATAGTTAACGCTGTTTTTCCACGAGTATTTT
>JAEWIG010000200.1 GCA_023387295.1 Bacillota bacterium
TTTCTCAGCTATCCAAAGCGAAGGTTTCAAATCTTTAGACGAAGGACAAAGTGTAACGTTTGAAGTAGAACAAGGACAACGTGGCCCACAAGCTACTAACGTTCAAAAAGCTTAATTAATAACCAATTATAGAAGCAGATCCTTTTGGGTCTGCTTTTTTGTTTATAGATATATGTATAAGTACATCTATCTAACATATAAGAGTAAAGTACACTAGAGCATGAGCGAGAACTGGGATTCTTTCCAGTTTCGCTCGTTTTTTTTTGTTTCCGTTTTCATATATCCATTATAACGGATTGGAATATTTTCGAAGATAATCCTTGTTATAATTTAAGTGTAAAGCAAAGGCTGAACAGCCCTTGTTACCCTAATTACTAAGCTATAGCTAAATGAAACGTACGTATACTTGATAGTATGGAGGGATGCTTGTTAATTAAACATGTAAGTCTTCTAGGGTATCACAGATTCATATTGCAATTGTTAATAATATTAATTGCTCATCATTTCACAAAATATTTTTCGTATAGGAATTTTTTTCCTCTGACACCTTACTAAAAAAACAAAGACAACATGTCTCAATTAATATTGCCTAACTCAATGTATAGAGCAATATTAACAAACAAACAGAAAATGGTGATATATATGGAAAATTCAGCAGCTATTAAAAAGTTAGGTCTCATTCCGCTCATAGCTTTAGGGGTAGGTTCCATGATTGGCGGTGGAGTATTTAACAGTCCTACTGACTTAATTTCAATAGCAAACCCACAAGCAGTCGTATTGGCATGGACTATAGGAGGTATTGGGGTTATTGCTCTAGCTTTAATATTCCAACTCCTATCATATAATAGACCACAATTAACAGGTGGAATTGCTTCATATGCAAAAGCTGGTTATGGAGATTTAATGGGATTCTTATCAGCATTCGGTTATTGGGTAAGTGGATTATTCGGTAACGTTGCCTTCTTTACGCTAATGATGAAAACATTAAATAGCTTATTGCCTGAGGGTTACCAACTACCTCCAATTATGACATTTGTTTTGGCCTCTATCATTCTTTGGAGTATTGTATGGCTTCAAACGAAAGGTGCTGCCAACGTTGGGTTCATCAACTTATTGGTAACAATCGCAAAGCTTCTCCCATTAGCACTTGTTATCATTCTTGGTTTATTTGCGTGGGACCCAAGTATTTTTAATGTTCCAAACTGGACATCGGTATTGGCTTCTGAACCAACAACTTCAGCAACTTTGTTCTCACAAATCAACGGAGCAATGGGTGTTATTCTTTGGTGCTTTATCGGTGTTGAAGCATCTACAGTATTGGCAGAAAAAGCAGAGTCACAAAAGATTGTCGGAAGAGCAACGATATTCGCTATCCTTATTACATTAGCAGTATATGTTGGTATCTCTGTTGTTTCAGCAGGTGTTATTCCAGCTGAACAACTTGCAAATGCAAGTACACCTCTAGCAGATGTTTTAGCTGCAACTGTAATTGGTTCCGCTGGAGCAGTTATCGTTAAAGTAGGGATTTTAATCTCATTACTTGGTGCATTACTTAGCTGGATCATGATTGCAGCGCAACTTCCTTATGCTGCTGCAAAAGAAGGTCTTTTACCAAAGTTCTTTACGAAAACAAACAAAAATGGCGCTCCGATCAATGCATTGTTACTTACAAATGCTATTGCACAAGTGTTCTTTTTGGTACTACTTTCTGATGGATTACAAACGATTTACAACACAGTTCTTTTATTAGCAACAACATGTATTTTAGTACCTTATTTACTGTCTTCTATGTATGCACTAAAAGTGTCAAAAACAGACGGCTTAGGTATGAAAAATATCATTATTAGCTTGGTAGCTGTCATTTACGTCCTTTACTGTTTTATCGCAGTTGGTTTCATATTCCTTGCAGCATCATTCATTCTATATGCCATTGGAATGTTCTTCTACTATAAAACTAAGAAAGATAATAACAAAGAAATTACTAAAGGCGAATGGGTTGCTATGATTGGTATCTTTGTCCTTGGTGTAGTCATGGCAATTCTATTAGGAACAGGAGTTATTAGTTTCTAAATTAGAGATTCATATAAGAATACGTTCTTCCAGATTTTAAATTATTTAAACATATTGGAGTAAGGGAGCTTGGTATCAGAGAGTAATCATCCTTTACTCCAATAAAATTATTATATTTTGGGGAGGATTTATTTTATGGAAAAGGAAAATATTGATTTAGCTATCCAATTACGTCATGAATTACATGCACATCCTGAACTATCATATCAAGAGGTTTGGACAAAGCAGCATTTAATAGACTTTCTTAAAGAAAATACGACTAACTTAGAAATTGTCGATAAAGGTAAATATTTTTATGCAAAATATATAGCAGGAGAAGGTAAGCCAAATATTGCATTCCGGGCAGATTTTGATGCCCTTCCAATTCCTGAAACAATTGATTTACCTTGGGGTTCTCAATTCCCTGGTATTTCTCATAAGTGCGGTCATGATGGACATGCTGCAACTCTAGCTGGATTTGCCCTTGAAGTCGATCAAAAAGGTGCGGATAAAAATATTTTCTTCATCTTCCAACATGCTGAAGAAACAGCTCAAGGGGCAATTGAATCTTCAGAAGTCATTAAGGAAGAAAAAATTGAGGAAATTTTCGGCTACCACAACATGTCAGGTCTTGAATATAAAACGGTTAATGTCATTGATGGAACAGCTCACTTTGCATCTAAAGGAATGTCGATTGAGATGATTGGTGCTCCTGCCCACGCAAGCCAACCAGAAGATGGCATCAATCCTTCTTATGCCATTGCGAAAATAGTCGATGCGATTCCTGAGTTCACTTCTCCAGAAAATAATGAAGGTCTTGTTCTATGTACGATCGTTCAAGTTGATGTTGGTTCAGAAAACTATGGGATTGCTGCTCATGAAGGGGCTTTACGTATGACAATCCGGGCAGCGAAAGAAGCAGAATTAGACAAGCTTCAAAAAAATCTTGAAGAACTCGCATTAAAGCTTGGCGAAGAACAAGGGATTAAAGTAAGTTTCAAATATACAGATGAATTTCCTGAAACCGTTAACTACAAAGAATCGGTTGATAAAGTTCGTAAAGTTTGTGAAGAAAAAAGCCTTCCTTTACGTGAAATGAAAGCTCCATATCGTGGATCAGAGGACTTCGGTCATTATTTGAAATATGCCAAAGGTGCGTTTGTTTATATCGGAAATGGTGAAGATTATCCACACGTCCACACATTTGAGTACGATTTTCGAGATGAAATGATTGAAATGGGTGTAGAGTTATTTAAGGGTCTAGCAGGAATAAAATAGTTTCACTAAAAAATGCAATCTAAGCTGAATTTCCTTAGATTGCATTTTTGTCTTTTAAAAATCGAAAAGATTTAAAAAAGGCATTAAAGATTGGTTTTTCTAAGTTTGTTTTTAGGGTGAAAAGTCTTACCGGAACTTGAGAAGAATATGTATGTAATATTGTAATCTCACCAGATTCAATTTCTTTCTGTAGTCGGCCAGTACCGATCATACCAAGAAATGAATTATTCAGTACTCCTTCTTTAACGACCTCATCTCCGTTGCAATGGATCATTTGCGGAAAAGTTACTCCTTGTTTTAGGAACCCATAATGAATATAGTTGGCTTTTTTATCTACGAGAACAGGATAATTTTCAATGCAATAATCCTTATAAGATGCATCTTTAGCTATTTTACTTGAAGCAAATAAGACTAAATCCTCATATCCAATCGTCAAATCGACTAATTCTGATGTGCCCTGCTTTCCGACAGAAATCGCAAAATCTAATTCACGATTTTGGACTTGTTTCAAGGAATTGTCATTGCTTAGGGAATGAACTTCTGCAGTAATCTCTGGATGATTTTTCTGGAATATCTCCAGTTGAGGGAGAAAATATTGGTAGCAGAATTGTTCGAGTCCACCTAAACGAAAAACTTGTTTATTTCCTTTGTACGTCAAGATTTCGTTGTTTAGCTCATACACCCCATTAAGGATATTTTTACTATGCTTATAAATAATTTCTCCTATTTTCGTGAGCGATTTTTCTCCATTTCTCGATTCGAATAACGGCAATCCGATTTCACTTTCAAGGATTTTAAGATGTTTCGTTACCGTCGGTTGTGTGTAGTTTAACTTCATTGCTGCACGAGTCAAGTTAAGCTCTTCCGCAACAGTTTGGAAAGTTTGTAAATGTCTTAACTCCATACTGGAACACCCTTTTTATGTAGTAATGATTATTCTCATGTTGCTGTTTTGCTATATCCATTATAACAGATCCGAATATTATTCCTTAAATCACTTGATATAATTAATATATAGAACAAAGGAAAACACACAAATGATTATTCCTTTGTATCGCCAGTGTTGTATAAACGACGTCGTTAATTTCTATGTGTAAATAAAAAATTGAATATTATGTGTACTTTGATAATGGGATTAGCTATATGCAACACTGGTGTATTTATACTGATAAACTTTGTGAACAATATTATTTAGGAGTGACTATTCGATGGAAAAGAAAAATTTAGATTTAGTAACTCAATTACGTCATGAATTACATGCCCATCCTGAATTATCTTATGAAGAAGTTTGGACTAAACAACATTTAATAGATTTTCTTAAAGAAAATACAACAAACTTAGAAATCGTTGATAAAGGTAAATATTTCTATGCTAAATATGTGGCAGGAGAAGGAAAACCAAACATCGCGTTCCGAGCAGATTTTGATGCTCTTCCGATTCCTGAAACGATTGATTTACCTTGGGGTTCTCAATTCCCTGGGATTTCTCATAAATGTGGTCATGATGGACACGCAGCCACTCTAGCTGGATTTGCCCTTGAAGTCGATCAAAAAGGCGCAGATAAAAATGTTTTCTTCATCTTCCAACATGCTGAAGAAACGGCTCAAGGTGCAATTGAAGCTGCGGAAGTCATTAAGGAAGAAAAGATCGAAGAAATATTCGGTTATCACAACATGGCAGGACTTGAGTTTAAAACAGTCAATGTAATTGAAGGTACAACTCAATTTGCTTCAAAAGGAATGTCAATTGAAATGATCGGATCTCCTGCACATGCAAGTCAGCCAGAAGATGGCGTCAATCCATCTTATGCCATTGCGAAAATAGTCGATGCCATTCCTGACTTTATTTCTTCAGAAAATAATGAGGGCCTCGTTCTTTGCACAATTGTTCAAATTGATGTTGGTTCAGAAAACTATGGGATTGCTGCTCATGAAGGAGCTTTACGTATGACAATCCGTGCAGAAATCGAAGCTGAATTAGACAAGCTTCAAAAAAATCTTGAAGAACTTGCATTAAAGTTTGGTGAAGAACAAGGAATTAAAGTGAGCTTCAAATATAATGATGAATTCCCTGAAACCGTTAATTACAAAGAATCTGTTGATAAAATTCGTAAAGTTTGTGAAGAAAAAGGACTTCCTTTACGCGATATGAAAGCTCCATTCCGTGCGTCAGAAGACTTTGGTCATTATTTAAAACATACGAAAGGGGCATATGTTTATATCGGAAATGGTGAAGATTATCCTCACGTCCACACATATGAGTATGATTTCCGCGATGAAATCATCGAGGATGGTGTTGAATTATTTAAAGGCCTAGCAGGAGTTAAATAATACTAAAATATTTCGTATATATTAGAGTAATAAAAAAGCAATCTAAGCTAAAATTGAAATGCCCTGTAAATGTTAGACATAAATCTAGCATTATGGGGTGTTTTTTGTGTAAAAATTAAATCGTCGTCGGATTCATTGAGCAAGCCTCGATGTTAACGAAGTAATCGTAAGCGCAGTGAAATGAAGCCGACGACATTTACATAACATGGTTGGGAGCAGAAGCTCATGATAGTTTTTTATGAATGGAAGCCTTTCTTCGATGATATGTTGATAAAAAGCTCGACTTCAATTGAATAGTGCATTAATATAATAAATTAAGTATATTGAAATTCTTGTGATTACTTAAATAAATGATATTTTCATATAGTATTTTTAGAGAGAAGGTTTATCGTGAAGAAGTATAAAGGTGAACTGTTAATGCTCATTACCGCAGTCATGTGGGGGAGCGGTTTTGTAGGGATGGCCATTGGATTGGAGCATTGGACAGTTTTTCAATTAATGGCACTGCGATTTACATTGGCAACGATATTACTGGTTATTGTATTTCATAAAAAAATAAAATTGATTTCGCGCAGTGTATTGTGGAAAGGGTCCGTGTTAGGTGCCATTTTATTTATTGCTTTTGTTTTCCAAACGATGGGATTGGAGTACACAACCCCTTCAAAAAATGCCTTTTTAACAGCCATTAATGTTTTGATTGTTCCAATTATTGCTTATGTCATTTATAAACGCAAAATAGATCGGTTTGAAGGAATTGCGGCTATTGTGGCAGTTGTGGGTATCGGATTTTTATCTTTACAAGACTCTTTTTCAATCAATATAGGTGATTTACTTTCCATTCTCTGTGCTATTGGGTTTGCATTTGATATTTTTTATACAAATGTTTTTGTTAAAAAAGAGGATGCGTTAGCCTTAACGATTGTGCAATTCTTTGTTGCTTCTGTTTTTAGCTGGATTGGAGTGCTGATATTAGGGCAAATGCCGACAACAGCTAGCACAGAGGGGATATTAACGATTGTCTATCTCGCAGTCTTTTGTACGTTGATTGCTTATGTATGCCAAAATATTGGAATGCAATATGCAAACCCTACAAAGTCTGCGATCATTCTTTCCACGGAATCATTATTCGGGACAATTGCCTCTGTCATTGTATTAAAGGAGATTTTGACTGCAAAAATGATCGTAGGCTGCGTTCTTATCTTCATTGCCATTATTGTTGCTGAAGTAAAACCAAGCTTAAATAAGTCCAATATTAAGGCAACGCAAAAAAGCTAGACTTCAAATTATCGAAGCCTAGCTTTTTGTTCTAAACGTAGTAAGGATATTCATAATAATATTATGAAACACCTTAGGAGGGGAGAACATGAACATCGCTTTCTGGGCATTACAAATTTTATTAGCTTTATTATTTTTGGCAGCTGGTGGTAATAAAGCATTTCAGACAACCGGTTTTAAAGCAAAAATGGCATGGACAGAAAATTATTCTGATGGTCAGATTAAATTAATAGGCTGGTTAGAAATCCTGGGGGCAATTGGTTTAGTCCTTCCGATGGCTCTGAACATTGCTCCAATTCTAACGCCATTAGCGGCCATTGGTTTTGCACTAATTATGATTTTTGCAGTCATTTTACATGCAAAACGAAAAGAAAATAAAGAAATCGTTATGAACATAATTATTTTGATTATTGCTGTCATTATTGCAGTTGGACGTTTTATATAATACGGTGGATGTTCTGTAGTTTTAGAAAAGTTTCTGATTTAATAAAAATAACCTCTTTAGACATCTAAAGGGGTATTTTTTAGTGAATGTGCTGTATTAACTGTAAAGAACAATTTGTGTGGACTTGGGTTGAAATACGTTGTAAAATTTATGCAATTATGCATAAAGGAGTGAGGAAATGTTTCCTATATTAGAAACAGAAAGTCTAATCTTGAGAGAACTAAATGAAGATGATGCTCAAGGAGTGTTAGATTGTTTTTCAAATGAGGACGTATTACGTTATTATGGGCAAACCCCTTTAACAAATATAGAACAGGTAAAAAATATTATTAGGAATTTCTCAACGATCTACAAGGAAAAACGTGGAATTAAATGGGGGATTGAATTAAAAGAACAAGAAGGGATTATTGGAACAATTGGATTTCACGATTGGTCTTCTGAACATAATAGAGCGGAAATCGCCTATGCTCTTTTACCTGAGCATTGGGGAAAGGGCTATGGCACTGAAGCGGTTTTGAAGGTTATCTCCTATGGATTTGATGAGCTTGAATTAACTCGTATTGGGGCAGTCGTTTTTACGGAAAATCATGCATCTAATGTTTTGCTAACAAATCTCGGTTTTGAAAAAGAAGGCGTTCTAAGAAATTATATGTATCAAAATAATGTTCCGTACGACACAAACGTTTACTCCTTGCTTCCCAAGCAATTCTCGAAATAAGAGTATGATAGAATAATCAATTTGTTAAAAATAGATAACAGATCGACCTTCATCAGTCGACTCTCGTATAAAACCATATTAGTAGCCTTCCATTATGGAAGGCTACTTTATTTATGTCCAATTACCGAATATAGGATGTGTTGGAAAGAGATCATGAAAACGTGTCCAAAAATTGAAGATAATCATTATCAGTTGAGTAATTACCGAATTACCGGAATTATGAAACGATAATCAAAAACACAGTAATATCAAGGGTTTGAGCGTTTTGTTTTTTGTAACTGTAATTTTCAACATAAGACTGAATGAATCTATGTTTAGATTTACACTCCTATATTTATTTAGGTGTTTGTTAAATTTGAAGTAGAAAAAAGAAGGAGGTTTTAAGATGAAAAAAATCCTAGCATATGCAATTTGCTCATTTAGTATTCTCTTCATAGTTAGTGGTTGCTCTGGAGAA
>JAEWIG010000219.1 GCA_023387295.1 Bacillota bacterium
ACTCCTTCACGTAATACATAAAGTGAATATAAATCCTTAGGAATTTCAAATAGATTATAAATGGGTCCATTGGCGTTTAATTGCTCGTAAATATTTTCCCGCGTTTCATTGGCTAAAATAGCATACGGCAATTTCTCAGCTGCTTTATATGAACGGATGTTTTCTTTTCTAATCCTCATATAAATTGTTTCAATATTTGCTTCATAGAAAAGCTCATTGAAAAAAGCATCTTTTGCTAATTTATTGTATCCTTTCCCGTGGTATGGTTTTCCAAGCCAAGTGCCTAAAAAGCCTGCCTGATCGTGAATATCGAATAAATTAATCGTACCAATCGGAGCTCCCCATTCATCAAGAATCGTACGTGAAATTAGTTCACCACGTTCCTCCGCTTCAATTGTTTGCTTAGTTATAAAAACAAACTCGTCATACGAATACGCTTTTTGACGTACAAAAGGGAAGACATCTGGATGTGTCATCAAATCATACAAAGCATGGCATTCTTGAAAATCACGTTTCTTGAGCATAGGTTATCCCTCCAAATGAGGACAGTCCTACTCTATGCCATTAGAGTAATCGGTCCACCCTCGAAATTTTTTGTATATTGCCTTAAAAAATTTCGGGGTGGGAATCGAACCCACTAGAACCAGTGTATAACTGGTGGCGCACCATTTGCCTTCCCTATATATATCGCAGATTAACGGGCTGTTTGACCCACGCTTCAAGAAGTCTAGGTAATAAAGAATTCTTAGAGGAGGATGAAACAGCCCGAAAATGCCCCGATGGATTCAACATCAAAGGGGAAAGGAGATCCCGTTTATTGAAGTTTCACCTTATCGTTGCTGATATTTTATTGTCGTAAATCAATTGTTAAACAAAAAAACAATTTACTGAAAGTATAATACTAAAAATATCTCAAAAAGGAAATAGTTTTTTCAGCAATATTTTTAGCATTTTTGTGTCATAATTCAACAAACTTTAAGACTATTGTCTCATTTTACATTTCTTTCGCCCTGTTTTTTACATATAGATAGATTCCGATAGCAACAATTGCGAGAATAATAATTGGTAATAGTACTGGTTTTGCATATTCTTTAATATCTCGCCAATGATCACCGAGTTCAATACCGAGCAATAAGAATAATAACGTCCACGGAATCATGGCAGCAGCCGTATAGATGATAAAGATCGAAAGTGGCATTTTTGCAATGCCAGCTGGGATAGATATGGCATGACGGATGACTGGAACAAAACGTGCAGTAAAAATAACGCCAGTGCCATATTTTTCAAACCATTGTTCAGAAGCATTTAAATGAGCCTTTTTTATTAAGAGGAACTTTCCATATTTATCAAGGACTGGTCTACCACCATATACCCCAAGCCAATATAGGAATACTTGCGCAAGAGTTCCGCCAATTATTCCTGCTAAAAGAGCCCCAAAAAAATTTAGTTTTCCGATACTAATTAAATAGCCCCCATAACTTAATACAATTTCACTAGGGATAACTTCGATCATTAAACCTAATGCAATACCGAGATACCCAAGTTCAGATAAAAACTGGAAAATTGAAAGGATAAATTCCTTCATATTGAAACACCCTTTCCGAATAAAATTAAAACATTCCTGTCAACTGAAGGAATAGCACGAGTAATCCGAGAACCCATACATAGACAGCAAAGATTTTTAACGATTTTCTTTTTAAAAAATTTAT
This sequence comes from Bacillota bacterium, assembly GCA_023387295.1. Classification (GTDB taxonomy): domain Bacteria; phylum Bacillota; class Bacilli; order Bacillales; family Cytobacillaceae; genus Cytobacillus. The sequence goes on from JAEWIG010000219.1 coordinate 1,710, forward strand.
CATCCAAACAACAGCAATATAACCGAATAATGCTGAAGCAAGAGTAGCAATAAAGAGACTTACGAATGATATTACTTCCGTCTGTCCAGTCACCATCTCTTTGAATTGGAGAATAATACCACCTGAAATAACTGGAATCGATAGGAGGAAGGAAAAATAGGCGGCAGTTTCTCGATCAAGCTTTCTAAACAAGCCAGCGGCAATCGTTAGTCCTGATCTTGAGACAGCTGGAAAAATAGCGACTGCTTGAAAGCTACCAATAAATAGAGCGTCTTTGTAGGTAATGTTGTCCATTTTTTTAGCACCATTTTTATACCGATCTGCCATCCAAAGAATAAAGCCAGTCAATAAAAACTCCCAGCCAATCGTAATGCCTGTTTTTGAAATAGAATTAAATACATCACTGAATAAAAGCCCGACAAGAACAGCGGGAAACGTTCCAATTATTAATAGCATAGAAAGCTTCCCGAATGGATTCTTCAAAACTTGAACAAGTTCATGCTTATAAACAACTAGTACTGCCAGTAAGGTACCTACATGAAGCATCGTATCTAAAAATAAACCCGCTTCGTCGAGTCCAAATATATGACGACCTAAATACAAATGACCTGTACTTGAAATAGGCAAAAACTCGGTTAATCCTTGGATAATGCCAAGAATAAAGGCTTCGAATTTAGACAACAAAGGGCATCAACCTTTCTTAAAAAATCGTGACAGCTTCTGAAAAAGCAAGTCAAATAGTTGTTTTCAAACGAATAGTTGTCTATAAAAAGTGTATTCAAGTTGTCCTAAACAAGAACTAAATATATGAGAGAAACAATTTTTACCCTGTTATTTTGAAATTTTATATAATAAAATGAAACATACGGTGTTTTAAAGCGTACATAATAACATAAGGATAATTGGAGGAAAATTTGATTGGAGGAACTGAAATTGCAATCTAAAGATGAAAGACTTTTAGCAGCTGCCATTTATGTGTCAAGCTTTTTTACAGCCTTTATTGGGCCATTAGTTATTTGGCTTATTAAGAAGGATGAATCGTCATTTATTGACTACCACGGAAGGGAATATTTTAACTTTTTAATTTCTTATACTGTTTATGGAATTATTAGTGGTATTTTAATTCTCGTTTTAATTGGATTTGTTTTAGTTTGGTTGGTTGGAGTACTTGCTCTCGTCTTTACGATAATCGCAGCGATTAAAGCATATGATGGAAAAGAATATCGCTTCCCATTTATATTTAGAATTATAAGATAGAATTTTTAGCTAGGGAGAAAATCCCTAGCTTTTTTATTGCAAAAAACATTCATGAGTATCTACTTCAAGTCCAGAATGCAAATGTCGGTCAATTTACTTTCACTGCACTGGTTATTCCTCCGTCATAAAGGCTTGTTCAAGTAAACCCACCGACAATTTTTTTTCACTGAAAAAGTTATTTTTTAATGAACGAATTTCTTTCCCAGTCGTCTTATGTATGAACAAACAAATTGACGAAAGGGTGGATGTTACAGATGGAACTATTACAAGAAATTAACTGGGCGATTATTTTGCCAATTATCATAATCCAACTTATTCTGACGATCATCGCTATCATTGATTTAATTCGTATTGAAAAAACAAATGGCCCGAAGGTGTTATGGGCGTTAATCATTTTATTTATCAATCTTGTTGGACCGATTTTATATTTTGTCATTGGAAGGAGAAATGACTAATGACAGTTGTAAAAATTAGTAGCTTGAAAAAACAGTTTAATAGCTTAGAAGTGATTAAAGGCTTAGATTTTGAGCTCAAAAAAGGATCGTGTGTAGCTTTGCTTGGAGCGAACGGTGCTGGAAAAACAACGACGCTACAAATGCTCTCTGGCTTAATGAGACCAACATCAGGCAGTATTTCATTTTCAGGTTTAAAAGCAGGTGACGATTTTCGGAAGTTGATTGGCTATTTACCACAGCATGCGGTATTTTACGAATGGATGACGGGGGAAGAATTTTTAGTATATGCCGGTCAGCTTGCTGGTTTAACAAAACAAAAAGCAAAGGAACGTACAAAAGAATTATTAGAGCTAGTGGGAATCGCAGATGCAAAAAAACGCCGAATTGGCAAGTATTCTGGAGGAATGAAACAAAGGCTTGGAATCGCTCAAGCGATTATCCATCAGCCAAAATTAGTCATGCTAGATGAACCCGTTTCAGCACTTGATCCTTTTGGTCGTAGAGAAGTGCTTGAATTACTCGGAAAATTAAAAAAAGAAACAACGATTTTATTTTCCACCCATATTTTAAATGACGCAGAGGAAGTCTGTGATGAGATCCTTTTTCTTCATGATGGTAAAATTGTTGAATCTGGTACGATGGATGATCTTAGAGATAAACATCAGCAAGCAAAGATTGATATAAGAGTTCGAGAGAATATTGAGCGTTATGTAGACCAGTTATCACTTCATGTGGGTATTCAGTCTGTTACTTATGAAGGGAATAAAGCAAGCATATTCGTCGAAAAAGTAGAGGATGCAAGAAAAATAATATTACAGCATGCGATAGAAGAGGAATGGCCGCTTATTAAGTTTGAAATTAGTAAAACGAGCTTAGAGGATGTTTTTATGAAGGTGGTGCAAAAATGAACCAGTGGATGACGTTATTAAAGAAGGAAATGCTTGAAATGACAAGGAATTTTAAATGGATTTGGGTTCCCATTGTGTTTATATTGATTGCTGTACAAGAACCGTTAACATTGTATTATCTGCCACAAATTATCGACTCGCTTGGTAATTTACCAGAAGGAGCCGTATTTGAAATGCCTGTTCCATCGGCAAAAGAAGTGCTAGTAGCTGTTCTAAGTCAATTTAATACGTTAGGTGTCTTAATTATTGTTTTAACAACGATGGGAGTCATTTCTGGGGAAAGAAAGAGTGGCGTAGCTGGCCTTATTTTAGTTAAGCCTGTTTCATATTCATCTTATGTAACGGCAAAATGGGCAGGGGCAATGCTATTGCTATGGACTGTATATTTTATCGGATACATAGTCTCATGGTACTATGTTGTCATCCTGTTTGAGTCAGTGCCATTTGTTGATTTTATTCAATCATTTGTGATGAATGGAATTTGGCTATCCTTCGTCTTGACTATATCTATCTTTTTTAATTCTATCATTAAATCACCTGGTGTCGTTGGATTTTTATCCATTGCAACAGTGATTGTTTTGAGCTTTATCAGTAGTTCATTAGCACAATGGCTAACATGGAGCCCTTTCATGCTTTCCTCTTACACGAGCCTATTTTTAATGAACGAACAATTACCAACAGAGCTTTTTCCTACATTGCTTGTTTCAATTGTAACGATAATAACAATGCTTGTCGGCAGTGTTGTTATTCTTCGGAAAAGAGAGTTAGTATAGCTTCTAAATAGATTGCAAGGGACTTATCGGACAGTCCCTTGTTTTTCCTTTAAGTACCAAGCAATTTCATTTTGATGATGGCAGCATATTCTCGAATAAAAAGTGAGGTTTTTACAACAGCTGGTGTTTCAGCTGCTAAAGGATAACCTTTAATACCAACCTTTTCTGCGAGAGAGATGGAACGATAAAGATGGAAGTCATTGCTTACAATGATTGCTTCATCAATTTGATATAAATTCTTTGTAAATTTTAGATTTTCATATGTTGAAGTAGAAAGAGCCTCTTGCAAAATTCTTTGTTCTGGTATTCCGTTTTCAAGAAAAAAGCGGCTCAGTGCTTCAGCTTCAGTAATGTTTTCCCCTGGACCTTGACCACCTGTAACAATAACCTTCGTGTCGGGATTGCTTTGTAAATATTCAAGTGCTTTTTGCGCGCGGTATAAAAGGCTAAGCGACATTTCTTCTCCATTTACTTTTGCACCTAAAACAATTAAATATGGAATTCCAGCAGGAGGGTTTTGCTCAGCTGTTTTTATGATTTGTCCATGTATGGTTGCGATAACAATAATAGAAGCTACAATGAACATTCCAACGATTATGATTAGTTTTTTCATGATTTTCCTCCTAATATTCATGATTGAAGCTCCAGCTTAATAGAATAGTAGAAACTACAATTAGTTATAGCATATTAAAATTTTATAAGGAAGGAATTACCTTTGAATAGAGGTTAGGAGATTTGCACATGAATATACAGCAATTTTATCAGAAAACAGCAGCCATTTCGTTAAATGCAAGCCTCGTCTCACTAGTTCCACCATTTTTCCTCATTCTTTTTGGAATTATCGTTGTACCTAATAAATATTTTGTTATTTTCATCATTCCGTTTTTAGTTTACAGCTTTTGCTGCTACCAATCTTATCTAGTAAATGCACGACGCTCAAAAAAGGTCCTCGAAAGTTTAACGAATACAAGAATTAGTACAAAGCTCTTGGATGCGCAAGAAGTGATGATTGCTTTTTTACCTGCCCCTTCATTAAGATTCGTTATTTTTGATAAAGATGGACGGCAAATTGGTGAAGTTAGAGATTTAACATATTGGACACTTCGATGGATTCTTCCTTATATTTTGGACAAGTTATTAGAAAAAAAATATGGTCTCTATGATGAATCTAATCAATTATTAGCGACTTTTTTGTTAAAGAAAGACGGTATTGAAATTTTTCCACTTACTGGGGAATCTTTTGTGATTAAAAAACTTCGCCGTTCTAGAAAAGAATTAATTTATACAGCTGGAAAGCAAACCTTGACAATAAAACAGTCTGTTTTATTTACTGATTATCAATTTTACAAAGAAGAGATCTTGATTAGCAGGTTAAGAAAAGGGTGGCTACCATTAGAAGCGGGTAGAAAGTTTATAGATCCAAATACTCCAGTTCTTACAGTAGAGAATTATGTGGATAAAGAAGAAAAATTAATTGTTTTTGCAGTACTTACAGAGCGTTTACGTTATACAGATCATTAGTAATATAAGAGAGCGGCATTAATATACGTATATAGGTATGCGTATTTATGGAACGAAGAAAGCGGATATAGTATGATGAACACAAATAATTGTCGAAAAAGTTGATTAATGAGGTGTTATCATGAAGAAATTTTTGCTTGGATCCGCCATTATTGTTTTATTATTATTTATCATTGACAAAGCCATTCTAAAAGATAAGGGGATT
>JAEWIG010000291.1 GCA_023387295.1 Bacillota bacterium
ACTTTATATAACATCGAATATACTATTCACTACCGAGTCCCGTTTGTACTTCCGATAAATTTGATAGGTATCCCAATCGTATTGTGGATTGTTGGCAGTATTCGAAAACGCATGAGTCGTAAAAAAAGTTCTGATTTTTCCTCATAGTAAAAAACAACTAGAAAAGCATTTGAAAATTTAGAATTAACTTTCAAATACAGTTGCTCTCTTCCTAGTGTTATTATAGTAGTCAAAAAATACCAAGAATTACTATAACTACCGTTAAGAAGGGAAGGACTATGTTTAGAACAATTAAAATTAAGCTAATATTATTATTTGGTTCACTATTAGTTATGACTCTTGCTGCCGTTGGCTTTTTTGTTAACCTACAAATTAAAAACCAAATCAAAGAGGATGTAGTAAACCAGACAAATAGTATTGTGGCAGAAATGAATAATTCACTTCAGTTATTTCTAGATAAATATACAGCAAGTACGCAGTATATTGCCGAGTCTCAAATGGTTTTGAATCATATTCGCATTGCTGACGGACTTCTAGATGGGGATAAGGCAGTAACGAAGGCACTTGCCTTGGATTTTAAAAATTATATTAAGCAATATGATGATGTGACCTCGATTTATACGGCAAGTGCAAAGAAAGATTTATTAATTATCCCGGAAGCAGATTTACCTGCTGGCTTTGATCCGACATCAAGAGACTGGTACAAAAGCGCAGTTGCGAGTCCTGATCAAGTAGTATGGAGTGAACCATATATTGATGAAGCAACGGAAGAGTATGTTGTAACAGCCTCGTATGCGATTAAAGAAGGAACAAATATTATTGGTGTAGTAGGATTAGATATTAAGCTTACAGATATTACGGAGATGGTTAAAGATGTAGAAATCGGCTACAATGGATTCTCGTTTGTTTTATCAAAAGAAGGAACGGCTATTGTCCATCCTACAAAAAGCAGTGAGAACCTGTTGGAGCTTCCTTATATTAAAGAGATGTATAAAAATGAAAGTGGGAATGGGGTAGATGAGTTTACCGAAGATGGGAAAAAGCAACTACTCGTTTATCATACGGTTCCAGGAACTTCATGGAAAATTGGTGCGACATACTCAATAAATGACTTATTGGTCAGTGCTAGTAAAATAAAGTTTAGTATACTCATGATCTTTTTTGTTTCACTCATTATCGCGATTGCGATTACATATGCTGTCACTTCTAGAATGACAAAGCCAATCGCTAGTTTGAAAGAAGCAGTGAATGAAGTTGCAAATGGAGATTTAAGAGAGAAAGTAACAATTACCTCTAAAGATGAAATTGGTGAATTAGGGCAACACTTTAATGGTATGGTTGAAAATATGAAAACCTTGCTCACCGTCATTCATACATCGGTCGCTAATGTGAAAGTCTCAGCAGAGAGCCTGAGCGCTGTGTCTGAGGAAACAAATGCAACGAGTGAAGAAATGGCTGCAGCCATCACAGAAATTGCGAGAGGGGCTTCTCAAACTGCGACAGAGGCAGAGGGGGCCAACCATTTATCGAAAAAATTAAGTGATCAAATCAATGATATTAGCTTAAAGGCTTCAGAGTTAACTTTACTAGCTGAAAAAGCAGATGATGTTAATCATTCTGGTATTAATCAAATCAATCATTTAAAAGGATCCTTCACGACATCTCAAGAATTCCTTCATACGATGGAGGAGGTCATTCATGATCTTGAAAGCAAGATTAATAAGATTGAACATGTCATGACAACGATTACGCAAATAAGCTCACAAACGAATTTATTAGCATTAAATGCAAGTATTGAAGCAGCTCGAGCTGGTGAGCATGGCAAAGGTTTTGCGGTAGTTGCTGAAGAGGTTAGAAAGCTGGCAGAGCAATCTGTATTAGCAACAGATGAAGTGAAAGAAACGATTACTGCTATTCAAACCGGTGCATTACTAGCGGTTGAATCAATGAGTAAGACGAAAGAAAACTTTACCCAGCAATCTGAGGTAGTAACGGAAACAGAAACGAATTTCCATACGATATCTAATCTCGTTGAACAAATGCAGCAATCCATTATTTATATTCATAGCGAGATTGCTCATATTGATGAAAGCAAAGAGGAAGTTCTACACGGAATTCATAACATGGCGGCAATGGCAGAAGAATCAGCTGCAGCATGTGAAGAAGTTAGTGCATCAACAGATGAGCAAGTTCGTGCTATTCAAACCGTCGCAGAATCCGCTGAGCAATTAACCGAACTAAGTAATGAACTTAAAGAAGTGATTGATAAATTTAAGCTAGACTGATTTTGTTAATGGAAAATTAGATAATTTTGTAAGAAAAGAGAAAGGGATATCGATTGTGATATCCCTTTTAATGTATTCATTGTTGAAGCGAGCATGAATACTAGCTAAAATAGTTTTTATGGGTACATGGGTTTATTTGCATGCCCGCGAATATGATAGGAGTGTTAAGATGAAAAATACACATAAGTTAACGGAAGGGGCTGTATTATTAGCCGCTTACGCTGTATTAATCCTTATGACTGTTTATATTCCAGTCCTAGGAATTGTAACGAATTTCTTTTTGGCTGTGCCATTTATTCTTTATGCAGCGAAAAACACAATATTGAATTCCTTCGTTTTTTTCATCGTTGCTTGTTTCATTTCCTTTATTGTAGGGAGCATAGTAGCGATTCCATTTACTTTTTCCTTTGGATTAACCGGGCTTGTTATGGGATATTTTATTCAGAAAAATAAAAGCAGATCCTCTTCATTTATTGCCGCAACACTTGCCTTTTTAGGGACAATTATTGTTCAGTATGTTGCAGCGATAGCCCTCTTTCAATTTAATTTAATTGAAGAAGTATTCACCTTAATGAAAGAAACAATTAATCGCTCCATCAGTATGATTGAGACACTTGGACAAAATATTGATGTTACTCCACTTAAACAGATGCTTGAAACGATTCCATTGCTTGAAGTTCTAACACCTAGCTTGTTTGTGACAACAGCTTTAATGATTGTTTTTATCATTGAAATTGTCTCGTATCCGATTGTCAAAAGATTTGGTGTGAACCTAGCATCGGCTAAGCCATTTAGAGAGCTAACATTACCGAAAAGCATTCTTTGGTATTACTTAATTACGATGTTGGCAACATTTATAATGAAGCCTGAAGAGGGTACTTATTGGTTCACAGCTCTAGTTAATATCGGATTTATCCTTCAGCTACTCATGGTTATTCAAGGCTTATCGTTTATTTATTTTATTTGTTACCAAAAAGGAATACCCAAAGCTGTTCCAATTATTGCAACAATCCTTACCTTCCTAATGCCATTTTTCCTTTCCATTGTAAGGATATTAGGTATAATTGACTTAGGGTTTGATTTGAGGAAAAGACTCAATACTAAATAAGCCTGCTGTGCTTTCTCAGATTAATCTGCAGAAATTTACGAAGGTAAATTTGATCACTCACTACTGTTTAGGAGCTGAAAAGATGCCATCATATTTAGAAAAGCGATCATTTCGCTATCCAATCCTAGGATTGATGGGCATAACAGTGGTGCTTCTCGGAATATTAGCGTATTATAACTGGCCCTTAAGTATCCTTGGATTGCTGCTTGCCATTATTCCATTTTATTATGTTTTTAAAATCGATTATTTACGAAAATTGGAAGCGCAAAAGTACATATCCACCTTATCTTATCGAGTGAAAAAAGTCGGTGAAGAGGCCTTAATGGAGATGCCGATTGGAATAATGCTCATTAATGATGATTATTATATTGAATGGACAAATTCCTTTTTAGCATCGTGCTTTGGTGAAGATACGTTAGTGGGAAGATCGCTTTATGATGTAGGAGATTTACTCATTCCGTTAATAAAAAAGGAAGTTGAAACGGAAACCGTCACCATCCATGACCGGAAATTTCGTGTCATAATCAAGCATGAAGAAAGATTGCTTTACTTTTTCGATGTAACAGAACAAGCAGAAATTGAAAAAATGTATCATGAGGAAAGAACGGTCATTTCCATTATCTTTTTAGATAATTATGATGAGTTGACTCAAGGAATGGAAGATCAGACAAGAAGTAGCTTAAATAATATTGTCACCTCCATTTTAAACAAATGGGCGACAGACAATGGTATCTTACTGAAAAGAATATCCTCAGAACGATTTATCGCTGTGTTTAATGAGCAAATCCTCCAGCAACTTGAAAAAGGAAAATTTGCTATCCTTGATGAGGTTAGAGAGATAACGGCTAAACGAAACGTCCCACTTACCCTAAGTGTCGGAGTTGGAACAGGTCTTTCTTCTTTACCAGAGCTAGGGGTATTAGCTCAATCAAGTTTAGATCTAGCATTAGGTCGAGGCGGAGACCAAGTTGCCATTAAACAAACGAATGGAAAAGTTAAATTCTTCGGAGGAAAAACGAATCCAGTCGAAAAAAGGACTAGAGTTCGTGCACGTGTTATTGCTCATGCCTTGAAAGAACTTATAACGGAAAGTGACCAAGTGATCATTATGGGGCATAGGAATCCGGATATGGACGCAATTGGAGCGGCGATTGGGATTCGGAAAATTGCTCAAATGAATCAGCGTGAAGGCTATATTGTCCTAAATCCTCACGAAGTTGATACAGGAATTCAAAGACTGATGGAAGAAATAAAAAAGAATGATGTCTTGAATTCTAAATTTATCAGTCCTGCACAAGCTTTAGAAATGGCGACAGAAGATACGCTTTTGGTTATTGTTGACACTCATAAACCCTCCATGGTGATTGATGAAAAGCTAATGCAAAAAATCGACCATGTCGTTGTTATAGACCACCACCGCCGTGCGGAAGAGTTCATTAATAACCCATTGCTTGTCTATATGGAACCATATGCTTCTTCTACAGCGGAGCTTGTTACGGAGCTGCTTGAATACCAGCCGAAGCATGGGAAGCATGGAAAAATAGAAATGCTTGAAGCAACTGCTCTATTAGCGGGAATTATTGTTGATACGAAGAGCTTTTCATTAAGAACAGGATCGAGAACCTTTGATGCTGCGTCTTATTTACGAGCCTTAGGGGCAGACACTGTTCTTGTCCAAAAGTTTTTAAAAGAAGATATTAACACGTATGTAAAACGTGCGAAATTAATTGAAAATGTTTATTTTTATCGTGAAGGCATTGCGATTGCAATGGCAAACCCAGACGATGAATTTAATCAGGTTTTAATAGCTCAAACTGCTGATACTCTATTGACGATGGATGGAGTGATTGCTTCATTCGTTATCTCTAGACGATCAGAACACATAATTGGTGTAAGCGCTCGGTCTCTAGGAGACATAAATGTTCAAGTGATTATGGAAAATCTTGAAGGTGGCGGACACTTAACAAATGCTGCTACCCAGCTTGCGGATGTCACTTTAGAGGAAGTGGAAGAGCGTTTACAAGCTGCAATTGATGAATATGTTGAAGGGAGAAAGAAAGAATGAAAGTAATCTTTTTAAAAGACGTTAAAGGTAAAGGAAAAAAAGGCGAAGTAAAAAATGTAGCAGATGGATATGCACAAAACTTTCTCATTAAACAAGGTTTAGCTCAAGAAGCAAACCAGGCAGCAATTAGTTCCCTTAATGCGCAAAAGAAAAAGGAAGAAAAGCTTGCAGCAGAAGAACTAGCTGATGCGAAAAAGCTAAAAGAAAAAATGGATAAAATCACGGTAGAATTTTCTACAAAAGCTGGTGAGGGTGGCCGTTTATTCGGATCGATTACAAGCAAGCAAATTGCTGAAGAACTACAAAAGGCGCATGGTATTAAAATTGATAAAAGAAAAATTGAGTTACCAGATGCGATTCGTTCATTAGGCTACACAAAGGTATCTGTGAAGCTTCATACTGAAGTGACAGCTACACTAAATGTCCATGTGAAAGAAGCAAACTAAATTTGGAAGTCCTGATTTTCAAATAATATGGTAAAATGAATAAGTTGAAAAATGTGATCGGTTTTTGCTGGTCACATTTTTTCTAGCAATTTAGTTTTAGTAAAAAATACATGAGTGTCTTTGAAATTAGATGAATATCTAGCTTCAGCGCCTAGGGGCTCGAGGTCATAAGCTAATCCGTCAAGAAGGTTAAAGAACAACCTTCCTGCCGGCTTATCTTATGCTTGTCGCCCCTGGTCAAGGCGCTTCCGCTTTTAGTTGAAGGAGGTTAATTGAGATGAGTGAATTATTTGCAGATCGTCTTCCACCGCAAAATATTGAAGCGGAGCAGGCGGTTCTTGGTGCTATTTTTCTTGAACCCTCTTCTCTTACCTTAGCTTCTGAAATATTAATTCCTGAAGATTTTTATCGAGCTGCACACCAAAAGATTTTCAACTGTATGCTAACCTTAAGTGATAAAGGGAAAGCAGTTGATTTAGTTACCGTTACAGAGGAACTAAGTGCTGCTAAGCTAATTGAAGATATCGGTGGAGTTAGTTATTTAAGTGAGCTTGCAGGGGCAGTCCCTACAGCAGCCAATATGGAATATTATGCAAAAATTGTTGAGGAAAAATCATTATTACGAAGACTGATCCGAACAGCTACTACTATTGCTCAAGAAGGGTATACCCGTGAGGATGAAGTAGAGGTTCTTTTAGGAGAAGCTGAAAAAAATATTCTTGAAGTAGCACAGCGAAAAAACGCAGGTGCCTTTCATAATATTAAAGATGTCCTAGTCCGAACCTACGATAATATCGAAATTATGCACAACCGCAAAGGGGATATTACTGGGATTCCGACAGGATTTACCGAGCTTGATAAGATGACAGCAGGCTTCCAACGCAACGATTTAATTATTGTTGGTGCACGTCCTTCCGTGGGTAAAACGGCGTTCGCGTTAAACATTGCTCAGAATGTTGCAACAAAAACGGAAGAGAACATCGCTATTTTCAGTCTTGAAATGGGAGCAGAGCAGCTTGTGATGCGTATGCTTTGTGCCGAGGGAAATATTGACGCGCAAAGGCTTCGTACAGGCTCCCTTACCGATGATGACTGGGGTAAGCTTACGATGGCAATGGGGAGCTTATCAAACGCAGGAATTTTCATCGATGATACACCAGGTGTTCGGATTCAAGAAATTCGTTCGAAATGTCGTCGATTAAAGCAGGAGCATGGTCTTGGAATGATTCTCATAGACTATTTACAGCTAATTGTTGGTAGTGGACGTGCTGGTGAAAATAGACAACAGGAAGTATCAGAGATTTCGCGTTCATTAAAGGCATTAGCACGAGAATTACAAGTTCCAGTTATAGCTCTTTCCCAGCTTTCTCGTGGAGTTGAGCAGCGGCAGGATAAGCGTCCGATGATGTCAGATATTCGTGAATCAGGTAGTATTGAGCAGGATGCGGATATCGTAGCATTCCTTTACCGTGATGACTATTATGATAAAGAATCAGAGGATAAAAATATTATCGAAATTATCATTGCGAAACAGCGTAACGGTCCAGTCGGCACTGTTCAGCTAGCATTTGTAAAAGAGTATAATAAATTCGTAAACTTAGAGAGACGGTATGACGACTCATCTGTCCCTCCAGGTGCATAGAAATACTAAGAAAACTATCATGAGCTTCTGCTCTCAACCTTGTAAGAAAAGGATCTGCATAAAAAGTAGATCCTTTTTTCATTTTCATATTTTCATATTTTAACGTACGTTATAATTTTCCAAGTGTGTAATGTTCGTGATTAATTGACTTAATCTCCTATTAATTGTTAAAATAAGACTGTTAATAATCTGATTTAGTAATTATAGTCATTCTGGAGGTGCGTTATAAGATGTCATCAGTGGTTGTAGTTGGAACACAGTGGGGCGACGAAGGAAAAGGGAAAATTACTGATTTTTTATCAGAAAATGCAGAAGTAGTTGCTCGTTATCAAGGTGGAAACAATGCTGGTCATACAATTAAATTCAATGGTGAGACTTACAAGCTTCATTTAATTCCTTCAGGGATTTTTTATAAAGAGAAGATTTGTGTTATTGGAAATGGAATGGTTGTTGATCCGAAGGCACTTATTAAAGAACTTGATTATCTTCATGAAAAAGGGGTTTCTACGGACAATCTTCGAATTAGCAATCGTGCCCATGTCATCCTTCCTTATCATATAAAGCTGGATGAGGCTGAAGAGGAAAGTAAGGGTGCCAATAAGATCGGAACAACGAAAAAAGGAATTGGCCCTGCTTATATGGATAAAGCAGCTCGAAACGGAATAAGAATGGCTGATTTATTAGAGCGGGATGTGTTCGAAGAAAAGCTAATACGTAATTTGAAGGAAAAAAATCGTCTGTTAGAACGGATATATGAAACAGAGGGCTTTAAAGTTGAAGATATTCTTGACGAATACTTTGAATATGGACAGAAAATTAAGCAGTTTGTATGTGATACATCTGTCACATTAAATGATGCTCTTGATGAAGGAAAGAGAGTTTTATTTGAAGGTGCACAAGGGGTTATGCTTGATATTGACCAAGGAACATACCCATTTGTTACTTCATCGAACCCAGTTGCAGGAGGCGTAACAATTGGTTCAGGAGTGGGTCCAACAAAAATTAACCATGTTGTCGGGGTTTCGAAAGCATATACATCACGAGTAGGTGACGGCCCTTTCCCTACAGAGCTTCATGATGAAATAGGCAACCAAATTCGCGAGGTAGGTCGTGAATACGGAACAACAACAGGTCGTCCGCGCCGTGTTGGTTGGTTTGATAGTGTAGTCGTTCGCCATGCGCGCAGAGTAAGTGGACTGACAGACCTTTCATTAAATTCAATTGATGTCCTAACTGGACTGGAAACAATAAAAATCTGTGTGGCCTACCGCTATAAGGATGAAGTAATTGAAGAATATCCGGCAAGCTTAAAGGTGCTATCTGAATGTGAGCCTATTTATGAAGAATTACCAGGCTGGACAGAGGATATTACCGGTTGCAAATCATTAGATGAACTCCCAGCAAATGCTCGTCATTATGTTGAAAGAGTTTCACAACTAGTTGGTGTTCCGTTATCTACCTTCTCCGTTGGGCCTGATCGTACACAAACAATAGTTGTTCGAAGCCCATGGCGTTCAAAGTAGGTGAATGGATAGTTCCGTAAATAAGTGCTAAGCCCTCTCATTCATTATACAAATTCATCAATTTGAATTTGATTGTTTGAGGTGCTTGGCATTTTTTTATTTGAAAACAGCTATCTCTTGGTCGTTTATCATTTTAAAAAGGTTAATACTGCAGGAAGTGACGGATAAAGAAGGAAAAGTAAGCGATATATTTATAAAGTGGCTGATATATTAGAAAAAGTAAGGGATATAATCAAAAAAGAGATCGATATTATGATAAAATTTATTTTGTCGTATATTTTTTTAAAAAAACTATTGCATATCAAATAAACTCTATGGTACTATAAAAAGCGTCGTCACAAAATAATATTAATAAGAGCCATTAGCTCAGTTGGTAGAGGATTGCAAAAGCTTGCAGTCCGAAGCGAATCATCCCTGAATAGCAAGCTTTTACAATCTGCGACAAATCACGCAGGGATTTGGAGCACAATTATTAATGCTATCATAATTTAGGGAGCAATATTAATTTAGAGCCATTAGCTCAGTTGGTAGAGCATCTGACTTTTAATCAGAGGGTCGAAGGTTCGAGTCCTTCATGGCTCACCATTTTTAGGCCCGTTGGTCAAGCGGTTAAGACACCGCCCTTTCACGGCGGTAACACGGGTTCGAATCCCGTACGGGTCATGGTGGATGGCAATCAGTGAGAAGCAGGCAAGTCCGGCTTCGAACTGATTGCTATCATTATACATAATTACAGTTTAAATTTGGCTCAGTAGCTGATTTCATCAGCTTGCAGTCCGAAGCATTACATCCTTGAATAGCAAGTTGATGAAATCTGTGACAAAGACCGTAGGGCTTTGGAACACAGTTTTTTACCACTAACTATCTAAAGGAAACAAAACCTATTACGGCTCAGTAGCTCAGTCGGTAGAGCAAAGGACTGAAAATCCTTGTGTCGGCGGTTCGATTCCGTCCTGAGCCATCCTAAAAAGGAGTATGATTAATGTCATACTCCTTTTTGTAACATAATTGTAATAAAGAGATTGTCTATTGAAACTATAGGTGGAAATTTACACTACTATACTGTCATTATTAATCTAAGTTTACGAACACACGGGAAATCTACTTATATAGAGGTTTTTCGTGTGTTTTTTGTTTCAAAATACGACTATCTGCCTGTTTTTATCGCATTAACATTTCTTTTATTGGTAATTAAATGTCATCTATTATACATTTCTGTTACATTATGAATACTACTAAACTTAAAAGAAGCTTTTGTGATAAAGTATAGAGGTGTGAAATTATAGAAATAGTTACATAGCACTAAATGAAAGTGTTTTTACCGTAGTCTAGGAGGATGTAACCGTGCAAGAGTCAAATACACTAATCAAGCTTAAAAAACATACATATAAGATAAAATCAATAGTAAAAAAGACCGCTGTTGCAGCCATTGCAGCGACTGCTATTACCTTTGCTGGGGCAGCTTTCACAGCTGAAAACACTTCAGCAAGCACAGGCAGTTTAACGACAGTTTATTATGTATACGTAGATAACCAATACATTGGTACGGTGTCTAATAAAAGTGTTATTGAAAATATCGTAAACCAAAAATTAAAAGAGGCAAAGGCGTCTTTTAACAATCTTAGCTTATCGCTAGATTCAAAGATTTCTTATGTACCAGAGCAAGTCTTCCGTTCAAAAACAGTTACGAAGGATACGGAAGTAGGACAAAGTATTGCCAATGAAATTGGCGTACAGGCAGATGCAACTGCCCTTGTAATTGATGGAAAACCAGTAGCCTATGTTGAAAATGAAGAACAGGCTAATGAAGTCATTAAACAAATGAAATTAAAATACGTTTCTGAAAATGACTTGAAAGCAATCGAAGCAAAGACTGCTGATAACGCAGCCTTACCACCACTTAAAGAAAACGAATCTCGTATATTAGACGTGCGACTATCTAAAGAAGTTTCAACTTCTAGCGAAAAAATTTCACCAGATAAAATTATGCCGGTTGAAAATGTCGTAAAGCTTCTAGAAAAAGGTTCATTAGAAGAAGTTAAATATAAAGTAAAAGATGGGGATGTGCTTGGCGGAATTGCTCATGCTCATAACCTTAAACTAAATGAGCTTTTATCAATCAATCCTGGTCTTAAAGAAGATTCAGTATTGCAAATTGACCAAGAGCTGAATGTAACAGTTTTAAAGCCATACACTCAAGTTATTATTGATAAGGAATATTATACAAAGGAAGCTATTCCTTTTGAAAAAGAAGTAGTAGAAGATTCATCTATGCCTAAGGGTGATACAAAGGTAAAGCAAGAAGGAAAAGATGGACAGCGTGCAGCTACTTATCGTATTTCTGAGCAAAATGGCAAAGTCTTAACAAAAGAGTTAACAAAAGAAGAAGTCCTTCAAGAACCGGTAAAGCATATTGTTATTAAAGGAACGAAGGTTATCCCTTCTCGTGGTGAAGGAAGCTTTGCTTGGCCAACAGTTGGCGGATATATTTCAAGCAATGTAGGACACCGTTGGGGAAGAATGCATAAAGGGTTGGATATTGCGAGACCAAGCAATAGAACGATTAAAGCAGCTGATAATGGAGTAGTTGAATCAGCAGGCTATGCAGGAAGCTTTGGTAATAAAATCGTTATCAATCATCAAAATGGATTCAAAACAATTTATGCTCACCTTGCATCGATTGATGTTCGCGTAGGACAGGTCGTATCAAAAGGTTCCAAAATAGGTGTCATGGGTTCGACAGGAGATTCAACAGGCGTTCATTTACATTTTGAACTATATAAAAATGGAAGCCTTCAGAATCCGTTAAACTATCTTCGCAAATAATTACTAAACAAAGTCTCTAGCTTTTGGCTAGAGACTTTTCTACTTCATAAGGGATTCCAAGGTAAATCTTGTAATGGATTAATAAAGCTCATTAATTAGATGAATTCATATCGATAAAATGTTAAAGTAAAATTAAAATTAGAGAAAACATAATTGTACGACTCCCGATGAAAATCTACTAATAAAGGAGAACAATATGGAGAGAAAAATTTTAGTTGTAGATGATGAGAAACCAATTGCAGATATTTTACAATTTAATTTAAAAAAAGAGGGGTTTGAAGTTTTTTGCTCCTATGATGGGAATGATGCTTTGGATAAAGTGGAAGAAATTAAGCCAGACCTCATTCTTCTTGATATTATGCTTCCACAAAGAGATGGAATTGAAGTATGTCGTGAGGTAAGAAAAAAATATGACATGCCGATTATTATGCTGACAGCAAAAGACTCTGAAATAGACAAAGTCATTGGTCTTGAGCTTGGTGCAGATGATTATGTAACAAAGCCGTTTAGTACTCGCGAGCTTATCGCGCGGATTAAAGCGAATCTACGACGTCACCAGCAAGTAACTGCAAATGCGGTAGAAGAGGAAGAAACGAATGAAATTACCGTAGGCTCATTAATCATTCATCCTGATGCTTATATTGTCTCGAAGCGAGGAGAGATGATTGAGTTAACTCATCGTGAATTTGAGTTGCTCCATTATTTAGCGAAACATATTGGACAAGTGATGACGCGCGAGCATCTTTTGCAAACGGTATGGGGATATGATTATTACGGGGATGTTCGTACGGTTGATGTTACCGTGAGACGTTTACGTGAAAAAATTGAAGACAACCCGAGTCATCCAACATGGATTGTGACAAGAAGAGGTGTCGGGTATTATTTGCGAAATCCTGAACAGGAGTAAAGATAATTAATGAATAAAGTTGGCTTTTTTCGTTCCATACATCTGAAATTTGTCATTATTTATGTATTGCTCATTTTAATAGCCATGCAAATAATTGGTGTGTATTTTGTTAGGCAATTGGAGTTTACATTGAAGGACAATTTTAAAACGACGATTCAAGATAGAGTTAATTTACTTGCTTATTACCTCGAGGAACAAATGACGAAAGAACGATTGCCAGATGAAGAAGGCCCTACGCTTGAAGAGGACGTATATAAGCTATTACGTGATTATAATTCTGCTGACATAATGAAAGTAGAAGTTATTGAAGCAGATACATTAAAAATTCTTGGGACCTCTGATCCTGACAATCAAGGAATTGTTGGGCAACGAACGACAGAAACCTTAACTAGAATGACACTGGCCACCTCTCAGCAGGCAAGTGAAGATCTCATTGATTCGAACACCGGCCATCGGATTTGGGTACTCGTAACGCCGATTAAGAACTATGGCGATGTGATAGGTGCCATTTATTTAGTTGCAAAAATTGAGAATGTCTATGAACAAATGGAACAAATCAATCAAATCTTCATTTCAGGGACAGCGATTGCTCTGGCGGTTACGGCTGCTCTAGGTGCACTCCTTGCTCAAACGATTACACGCCCAATGTCTGATATGAGAAAACAGGCGCTCGCAATGGCGAAGGGGAACTTTTCTCGTAAAGTTAAAGTGTATGGAAATGATGAAATTGGTCAATTGGCAATGACCTTTAACAATTTAACGAAGAAGCTACAAGAAGCGCAAGCAACGACAGAAGGAGAACGAAGGAAGCTTTCCTCTGTTCTATCGCATATGACAGATGGTGTTATTGCAACGGACAGAAAGGGAAGAGTCATCTTAATTAATGAACCAGCAGTAGAGATGCTAAATGTTTCACGTGAAACAGTTCTTTCCTTACCAATTGTAAGTCTTCTAGGTCTAGAAGAGGAATATACGTTTGAAGAATTGCTATCTGAGGGAGATTCGCTCATTTTAGATTATAGTGAGGAAAAGAATACGCTAATATTAAGAGCGAATTTTTCTGTTATTCAAAAGGAAACGGGTTTTGTTAATGGTCTCATCACGGTCTTGCACGATATTACCGAGCAAGAAAAAATTGATATGGAACGTAGAGAATTTGTTGCTAACGTTTCACATGAGCTACGTACGCCGTTAACGACAATGAGAAGCTATTTAGAAGCTTTAGCGGACGGGGCATGGAAGGATGAGAACATCGCACCGAATTTCCTAGATGTAACGCAAACAGAAACAGAGAGAATGATTCGTCTTGTGAATGACTTGCTGAAATTATCAAAAATGGACAGCAAAGATTACGAATTAACAAAGGAATGGATTGATATTATTCCATTCTATCACCGCATTATTGACCGCTTTGAGTTTACGAAGCATCAAAATGTAACCTTTGATAGAAAGCTTCCAAAAGACGCAGCATTTGTCGAAATTGATGCGGACAAGCTAACACAGGTTCTCGATAATATTATTTCAAATGCACTAAAATATTCTCCTGAAGGCGGAAAAATCACGTTTCGTGTCGAAGAACAGACGGATTTTGTTATTGTAAGTGTTTCGGACGAGGGAATGGGCATACCAAAGGAAAATATTAATAAAATATTTGAACGCTTTTATCGAGTTGATAAGGCAAGAACGAGAAAATTAGGCGGAACAGGTCTTGGACTAGCTATAGCGAAGGAAATGGTCGAAGCGCATGGCGGCAAAATATGGGCAAACAGTATTGAAGGAAAAGGCACAACGATTTCTTTTAGTCTGCCTTATATTCGAACTGAAGAGGATGATTGGGAATGACATATGAAAATATTAAATCAATCATATTAGCCCTATTAGTCAGCTCTAGTGTGCTGTTAACGTGGAGTATTTGGACATACCAGCCAAACTACGAAATGATGGAAAAATCGAATACGGTAGAAAAGGTCGCGATTAGTTCGAAAAAAGAAATAGACCAAATTATTAAGCCCGATCGAATCATCTTTCATTATGATAACGATAAGCATGTTGGGACAATTAAACCAACTGAAATCGATCGTATGCTGAGTGAAATAAGAAAATGGAATTTCTCTGATTTTGAAAATATTTCAAGCGAAATAAAAAACTATCCTTCCTTTATTCATAAAGAAGGACATGCTGTTATTCAATTTCCTGACTCCATTCCAATGGATTTATACAAATCGGTTATTGATGTAAAGGATTCAAAGCTACCCAACTTTTATTTCGATCAAATTGTGGTTGATGTAGAAAATGTTCAGAGGGAAGACGGTTTTGTTTACTTTGTTTCCATGGGAAATTATGAGGTATACAGAAGCCGTGTGCCTGCATCATTTGTCCATAACTTCCGTAACGGTATCTTCAAAAGTGCAGAATATAATATAAGCTTTACAGCTTATATTCCCTTTAAGGTAAATAATGAGCTTACGCTTTTTCTTGAGAAGGAAGAAAGCAAAATGCAGCGGCATCAATATATAGCCAATCCGTTAGATTCCGAAAAGTTTAAAAATGCTCTTTTTAAAGATCCGAGCGTGGTTCAAAAGAGTAAAAAATCAACAGGTGAGGAATATACGAATGGCTCCAGCTTAATGCGTGTTTATTATGATAAAAACACACTTTCCTATATTAATCCGGCGAAAATGAACGAAATGAATTTCATATCGAAAAACTTATTGAAAAGAAGCATTGATTTCGTGAATGAGCATGGAGGATGGACGAATAGCTTCCGCTTTGCTGACATTGATGAAACCAATCATAGTGTCATATTCCGCCTCTATGATGATAAAGGCTATCCAGTTTTTAGTGAAAGAAGTGGAATTTCAGAAATTAAAGAAACGTGGGGACAAAGTGAAATTAAAGAGTATTTACGTAGCAACTTCTCGCTGGGATTAAGGATGGAATCAACTGAAACTATTCTTAGTTCAGGGGAGAAGGTAATGGATTACCTTAAGCGGATGGAATACATCGATGTGAGCAAGCTTCAAAATGTGAGGATTGGATATTCGATGACGAAGGATGCCCAGACGAGGATCGTTTATCTTGAGCCTACTTGGTACTATCAATATAATCAGCAATGGAACCAAATCTCTAATGAAGATATAAGAGGGGGGATTGGTAATGGATTGGAGCAGAATTAAGACAATCTTTATCTTGACCTTCCTTGTTCTAAATATTTATCTGGTGTATGAGTTTTTTAAGCTAAAGGACTCTAGCCAGTATGAGTTTAGTACAGAGGCTTCCTTTGAAAAACGACTGAAAGCGGATGAGATTGTATATACTGATCTCCCCAAAAATCATCAGAAGGACTCGTATTTAAGTGCGAAGCCAAAGGTTTTTACAGAGAAGGATTTGGAATCAACGAAGCTTAAGGGGCAACAGGTGAGCGTAAGTGAGGGAACGACATTAGTGTCCATACTCGATAAGCATTTCCAAATAAGTGATAAGCTTGATGTTAACGAGCTTAACACGTTTGTTAAAAACAATATATTGTACGGGGACCAATATCGTTTTTGGAGTAAAAAAGGAAATGAAATTACGTACTATCAGCAATATGGAGATAAGCTGTTTTATAAAAACATAAGTGGGGAGCTAACGCTATTTCTAAATGATGATCATACGAATATCGTTTCCTATCGCCAAACATTGCTAGAAGACATTGAGAAGCCTTCTGAAGATGATAAAATTATTCAGCCTTTAAAAGTAATTGAAACATTATATGAAAACGGAGCCTTGAAGCCAAAAAGTAAAATTACACAAGTAGAGCTTGGCTATTTTACTTTTGTGAATACGAGCACGTTGCAAGTGTTGACCCCTGCTTGGCGCCTTGTCATAAACGACGAAGAAAACATATTTGTCCATGCCTTCGAGGGACACACGATTCAATTAAACAACGAAGAGAAAAAGATAGTGGAGTGAGAGAATATGTCTTTCCAATTTAGTGTTCTCGCGAGCGGAAGTACAGGGAATGCCATCTTTGTCGAAACCGAAGACCATTCCTTTCTAGTTGATGCAGGCTTGAGCGGGAAGCAAATGGAAGCTTTGTTTCAGAAGATAGACCGTGATATGGGGAAATTGTCCGGAATATTAGTTACACATGAGCATAGTGACCATATTAAAGGTGTAGGCGTGCTTGCACGTAAATATAAGCTGCCTGTTTATGCGAATGCGAAAACATGGCAGGCGATGGATGGATTGATTGGGACAGTGCCTGTCGATCAGAAATTTACCTTTGATATGGAGACAGTAAAAACTTTTGGGTCATTAAATATTGAATCATTTGGTGTATCTCATGATTCGGCTGAGCCCATGTTTTATTGCTTCCATCAGCATGATAAGAAATTTGTCGTTATTACAGATACAGGCTATGTAAGTGATCGAATGAAGGGGCTTATTTCGAATGCGGATGCCTATGTGTTTGAGAGCAATCATGATGTGCAAATGCTTCGAATGGGGCGTTATCCATGGAGTATTAAAAGACGAATTCTTAGTGATGTTGGCCATGTTTCAAATGAGGATGCAGCGATTGCCATGAGTGAGGTCGCCGGTGATCGCACAAAGCGCATTTATTTAGCTCATCTAAGCTTGGATAACAATATTAAAGAGCTGGCAAGAATGTCTGTGACTCAAACTCTAGAATCTAGAGGAATTAGGGTAGGAGAGCAATTCGAGCTGTATGATACCGATCCGAAGATTCCGACGCCGTTAACGGCTGTATAATGATTTTTACGATAAAATAAACTTGATTTAAAAACGAGGTTGTCCGACGATTTAACGTTTTGGACAATCTCGTTTTTTCTAGGCGTAGCATAAGAAAAAAGGGAAATTTATTAATAAATATGTGCCAACTTATGAACAAAGTCGTAAGATTATTATCCCTCGTAGCTTTTCAATAGATTATCAAAAATACAGGAGTATAATAATGGGTAAGAAGGAAGAATAAATTTTAGGACCTATCCTAAGTAAGCGACAAAGGTTAGCAAAATAAATACAAAGCTGCTGGTGAATGCTAAAATGATGAATAAACTTTGTACGATAAGACATAGTTGAAATAATTAAGGGAAAGGATTGGTAGAGTATGGGCTACTATGATCAAGATTATCAAGATCCTAATCAGAAGAAAAAAGGAAATAAGAGTGGCTATTTTTTTGCAAGTCTTATTGGCGCAATTTTGGGCGCAGTACTTGTAATTGCTGCGACTAACTTTGATATTCTTCCTAATGCAAACCAACAAGATGAACAAAATGTGAGTAGCAATGCTGATAAAAATATTGCAACTGAAAAGGTATCTTTAAATGTGGAATCAGATGTCACGAAAGCAGTCGATAAGGCAAGTGATTCCGTAGTCGGAATTTCTAACATCCAGTCCGTCAGCTTTTGGGGCGAAAATGGGGCAACCGATGAGCAAGCGGGTACAGGGTCAGGAGTTATTTACAAAAAAGCAGGAGATAAAGCGTTTATCGTAACGAATCATCACGTGATTGAGGGAGCAAATAAGCTAGAGGTCACATTGGCAGATGGAACGAAAATTCCTGCTGAATTACGTGGAAGCGATATATGGACAGATCTTGCTGTGCTAGAAGTGGATGCAAAGGAGATTAAGACTATTGCCGAATTTGGTGATTCTGATTCATTAAAGCGAGGTGAACCTGTGATTGCTATTGGTAATCCTTTAGGTTCAACATTCTCAGGTTCTGTTTCACAAGGAATTATCTCAGGATTAAATCGTGCGATTCCGGTTGATATTAACCAAGACGGAGCAGCTGATTGGAATGCAGAGGTATTACAAACAGATGCAGCTATTAATCCTGGTAACAGTGGTGGCGCATTAGTTAATATAAAAGGTCAGCTCATTGGCATCAACTCAATGAAAATTGCTCAATCAGCTGTTGAAGGAATTGGATTAGCGATTCCGATCAATTCAGCTCAGCCGATTATTGATGACTTAGAGAAATATGGAGAAGTAAAACGGCCATATATGGGTATTGAATTAATTTCCGTCAATGAGGTTTCACAATATCATCAGCAGGAAACATTAAAGCTTCCTACAGACATTCATTACGGAGTGGCTGTAAGAGGAGTAACTCCTAATTCACCTGCCTCTGAAGCTGGATTGAAAGAGCTTGATGTCATTGTTGAAATGGATGGAGAAAAAATTACAGATGTTGTTGACCTAAGAAAACATTTATATACAAAGAAGAAAATTGGTGACGAATTAGAGGTTAAATTTTATCGCAATGGTAAGTCTCAAACGGCAACAATGAAGCTAACCGGTGAGAGATTTTAACGATAACAATCAATAATAAGAAGGAGAACAGGGGAGCCTAAATAGAGGCTTCCCTGTTTTTTGTCATAGAATAAAGTAGAGTGGTACTAAATAGCCACAGCAGTGCAATGAATGAAAAATCCCACTGATTGGTGTTTTACTTTATGTTAAGATAAGTTGTGGATAAAAAAACAATGCGGAGTATAAGAGATTATCCACATTGTTTATAAATAATGGATACAAAAATTATGTCGAAGGGATATGGTTACATGATTTACGCATGTGAAGAACACATTGATATAGCAATAGATACAATCGTTGATGATTACGAAACATTTCCGAATTTAACGAAGGTAGCAGAGCAAGAAAACTTATCAACAACCTGTGAATATTGTCAAAACAAAGCGATATATATTGTGGCAAACAAATGATCCCCTACAAGATGTGGATAGATAATGTGGATATGTGGATAAGTAATGTAGATAACTTGTTTGTAAAGTGAGGATTACCTGTGAATATCTCGATCATTACCGTTGGAAAACTAAAAGAAAAATATTTAAAGCAAGGAATCGATGAATATTTAAAAAGACTTTCGGCCTATGCCAAAATCGAAATCATCGAAGTCCCAGACGAAAAGGCCCCAGAAGAACTAAGCGAAACCGAAATGCTGATTGTGAAGCAAAAAGAGGGCGAGCGGATTTTGGCAAAAATCAATCCTGATGCTCATGTCATTGCCCTCGCGATTGAAGGGAAGCTGAAATCCTCAGAGGAATTGGCTGATGGGCTTGATAAGCTTGCTACATATGGGAAAAGTAAAGTAGCATTTGTTATCGGTGGATCACTTGGATTGAGTGAGGACGTGTTGAAGAGAGCGGATGAGAAGCTGAGCTTTTCGAGGATGACGTTTCCGCATCAGTTGATGAGGTTGATATTGGTTGAGCAGGTTTATCGGGCGTTTCGGATAATTCGGGGGGAACCGTACCATAAATAGAGGCAAAAAAATTTGAAGATAAGGTGGCATTTTGTCTTTTGAATCAGGATTAGAAGAGGAATTTTCCTCTGAATGATCTGATTCAAGATATAGTATATGGATAAGTGTA
>JAEWIG010000388.1 GCA_023387295.1 Bacillota bacterium
GTATATTGGTCAAAAACAAGTAGCTCAAGACCACTTTGAATATTTCCTTTTGAGCGATCTGTCTTTCGGAGCAACTCAAATCGACCATTTGTCATTTTTCTTAATCTTCCATTTGCTTCTCGTAAAATATCATCTAGAAAAGCAGCAAGAACAAATCGTTCGAATGTAATACGGTAAGTGTTTTGCCCCCTTGAAATATCATACAATTCACCAATTACCTTATATCGTTCCTCAAGCGATTTCAACTGTTCATTTATGCTGTTCACTTTATTTGTTATTTCTTCATTGTCACGTTTTTTCATATATAGATTTGTGTAGTCATCTTGTAAGGAATTCATCAGGTTATCGATTTCTGTAAGGGATTCTTCTAGCTTTTCTAGCTCTGGTTTTTCTATATCCTTGAGTACCGTACACAATTCCTCATAGCGATCACGCACAGAACGGACTTCTTCATAATAGTTTTTTAAAGCTGTTTCCATTTCTCTAACTTGTTGTTCGTTCTTTTTAGCATCATGATACAATGAATACGTTTCAAATCCTTGTTCTTTCATTTTGATTAAAAATGCTGCTCTTTCAAGCTTTAGCTTTTCCGTCAAATGCTCGGCTTGCTTTTCGACAGTCTCACTTTTCGCTTTTTCTGCTAGAAATTCATCCTTCGTCGTCTGATATACCTTCTGAGCGTTTTCTAGTCTTTGTAATAATTCTTCTTGAAGAGCCATTACTTGTTGAAGACGTTTTTCGTAGCTAGAGATTGAACGAAGTCCTTCAGGAACGCTATCGAACATTCTTGTTAAATTCGTTTTCTTCTCGGTAAATTCAATCATCGAATCATTCATTTGTTCGATTATTTTCTGCAGTAAAAGATTATTCTTTTCTTTAAGATCTTCAGCTTCTTCTAACTCTTTTATACACCGATTTCTTCTGTCCACCTTCTTTTTCAGCACACTCTGTAAGCTGGCCAGTTCAGAACACTCAGATTTTATTTTACTCCCAATAATCGGTAGATTTTTAACCATTAATTCAGGACGGTGTTTTTGGAGCTCCAGAAGCAAATCATCTACTGTTTCTTTAAGGGAACGGAGCATTGACTGCGCTTCGAAAAATGCTGACTCTGCAGATGCTTTTTCTTTTTCCAACTGGACTAACTGATGCTTTGCTGCTTTTAGATCATTCTCATCTGGAATTGTTTCTGATGTAAAAGCTGGCTGTGGGTGGTCCTTTGATCCACAAACTGGGCAGGATTCTCCATCTTGAAGCTGACTTGCTATAAGACTTGCTTGTCCATGAATCCACTTCTGTTCTAAATGGTCTACTAAAACTTTAGCATCTGCTAATCTTGCAGTTTCTTTCTCTAAGTTTTGCTTCTTTTTTTCAAAAAAACACGATGCTTTTTCAAGACGAGTATTATAATCGACATATTTATTAATACGCTCAATTTCCTCGTTCATTTTCTCTAACTTATGCGCATTTTCCACAAAAGATAATTGTGCTTGTTCAATTATCTTTTTCTCTTCCACTAATTCCTTTACACGAGAATCAAGCGTATTTAATTTTTCTTCAAGCTCTGTCTTCTTAAGCTTATTCATATTTATTGTTTTTTCAAGCTGATCAAATTCCTGTTGAACATCGGCGAGTGAGTATACGTCTGATTTCATATTTTGCAAACGACTAATTTCCTCAGCAACTGCGCGCCTTTCGTCTTCTCGGTTCTTTTCTTGGTTCAAGCTTACTTCAAGCTCATTTAATAGTACTTCAAGAGAACCAACCTTTGTACGAAGTGCTACTAATTCAAGATTCGTCCCGTCTAATTCCTTTTTCAGATGATGACAAATCTCTTCTTGGTGAGCAAGAAGAGCAGCCTTATGGGCGAGCTTAATCTCTTTTTCGATTTGAATAAAGCGTTCCTGCTCACCTGCTAGCTCCTTATTCCGTTTAGCTAAATCATCTCTAGCTTTCATCTGCTTGACAATTGCTTCTGCATCATATAGCTTTTGCTGAAGTCCGTCACGCTCTTCCTTTTTCTCCTTTAGTTTATGCGCTAACCCTTCTAATTCATGGGTCATCGTGCTTACTTCATCGAGTAAAAGCGGCATGATGAGAATATCATTCTCACTTCCAGACTCTAAAAACCCTTTCAATTCGTCATTATATATAGAATGGATTTGCCTTAGCTCATGGTTGCGATTCTCAACTTGCTTTTCAACTGATTTCTTTAGTTCACTTGCACTTTCCTTTAGCTTTTCCTCAATTCGTTTATAAATTTGGGTATGGAAAAGACGCTGGAGAATGACTTCTTTTTCCTTGCTTTCTGATGTGAGGAGCTTTCGAAACTCACCTTGAGGAATCATGAGAATTTGGCGAAACTGATTGCTGTCAATAATCATAATTTCTTTAATTTTTTCGTCTACATCTCGAACATTCGCTGCGATTAGCTGAGAGTTCCCCTTATGATCGATTACATATAGCTCTGCAGTCGCATTAATTGTTCGATAGCCTTCCCCTCGTTCCTTTCTTTTTTCCTGCTGAGGCGACCTAATAATATGATACGTCTTGTTTCGTAAGGTGAATAAGAGGGAAACCTCTGTTAAAATATCATCTTTAGCAAACTGGCTTCTTAAGTCTTGACCGTTTCGATCTTCTCCGCTTGCTTTCCCGTATATCGCATAGCTAATTCCATCGAAAATGGTTGTTTTTCCTGAACCCGTTTTTCCAGAAATCACAAACATTGTTCGATTGTCAAGCTTTGTAAAATCGATTTCTTCCGCACCTGCGTATGGTCCGAAAGCTTGCATCGTTAGCTTTAACGGTCTCATTTAATCAATTCCTCCTTCAAAGCTTTTTCAATCATCTCAGTCATCACTGCATTTTTTTCAGAGGTAAACTCGGCAGTTGTCATTTCTTCATAAAACTCTTTAAAAAGACCCAGCTCAGATTTTTTCTCAGCTTTTGAAGATGCAAAAGCTTGTTTCATTTTCAAATCAATATTAGCTTGTTTCCGTTCTAGATGAAGAACATTTGGATAGATTTGACGGAGACGATTTATTGGATCGATTAAAGCTCCTTCATCATGGAGGATTATCTTTAAATAATCGTTAACAGCTTGTTTTTCATAAAAGCTTGGGTCCATCAGTTCATCAAGTGACCCTTCGATCTCGCGCATATCATTTTTAGGTTTAAGGGAGCGATAACGTAAATTAAAAAGTCCATTTTCATTCATTTCGATTATCGAAACGGACTTAGTCTGTTTTGCCTCAGAGAAGGAGTATTTTAATAGGGAGCCTGAATAACGAACTTTCTCATGATTGATCGCATCTGGACTGTGCAAGTGACCAAGAGCTGTATAGGAAAATGGGGCAAACACATCCGCATTAACACATCCTGTGCCACCAACAGATAAGGTTCGCTCAGAATCACTTGTTTTTCCACCAAGAACAAATGCATGGCCAACAAAAACATTCGGCTCATTCGGGTTGAGCGTCTTCTCAATCTCTCCAATTATGGCTCTCATCGCATCATCGTGCGAAGTAATTGTGTTATCTTCTAGCAAATGTCTAACGACACCAGGCTCTGAGTAGGGAACTAAATAGAAGTTTACTCCGTTAATATGGACGGGCTTAATTATCGCTTCTAGTTTCCCAGCTAAATAAAATTGACTTTGCTTGTACCAGGAGCTGCCAAATGAAAGCCGTTCTGCACTATCATGATTCCCACCGATTGCTACGACAGGCGTTTTTAATTCGACATTAATCTTAAATAGGATTTCATTTAATAATTCAACTGCGTCTGTCGGAGGAACTGAACGATCGTATAAATCACCAGCAATTACTACCGCATCAGGCTTTTCTTCTGCTACAAGGTCAACAAAATGATTCAAAAAATAACGCTGATCCTCTGTCATATAAATTCCATGTACGAGCTTACCTAAATGCCAATCGGCTGTATGGATAAATTTCATCTGCTTCCCCCTCTTTTTGAACTCTATTATATTTATTTTAACAGTTTCAATTTACCTACTGTTTAAGTTTAACTTTATTATAACAAATCCAATTTATAATAGACTTTTATTATTTTACTAGTTCTCTTGCTCGTAAAGAAAGCATTTATTTTGATCGCAAAAAAACAGCCCAGCCATTCGGCTGAGCTGTTTTGAAATTTACGTTTTTAATTATAGTTTTGTAACGTTAGCTGCTTGTGGTCCACGAGCTCCTTCAACAACTTCGAAAGAAACTTCTTGACCTTCTTCTAAAGATTTGAATCCTTCAGTTTGGATAGCAGAGTAATGTACGAAAACATCGTTTCCGTCTTCTCCTTCGATAAATCCGAAGCCTTTTTCTGCATTAAACCATTTAACTTTACCGTTTTTCATAAAAAAAAATCCTCCTATTGGCTTTAAGGAAAGCCAGTGTTAATTCACCATTCACAACGTTTATAACTTTACTCAACATTACTCATCCAAATCTTTGGAGAAACACAGCTTAATAAAAATATAATACGGTGTTACGGCTTAATTAAATTTAACATTTTTTTGGGTTCAAGTCAATCGATAATGCCTAGAATAAGCAATTCTGGCTATTCATTTTAAGCGTTCAGGCAAGCTTTGAATCGAGCTTACTACATCGTCAAGCTTTGCTTCGATTCTGTGTAGCAAATAGAGCGTGACAACAATCGGAAAGCCAACTTCACCGATGAAAGCAATCAATTCTTCCATATCGAGAACTCCTTCCTTTTTTGTTAGCTGTGAAACAAAATCGTTATGAGCGTTTTTGGTAAAAAGACGGATCACGTTTGTGACCCGTCTTACTGTTGATGGTAGATGAGACGTTAACTAATTTCATAGTCTGTAACATTACGTTCAACTACTCTTGCACCTTTAATTTCTGCAAGGGATCCGTTTGAACTTTGGAAAATATCAGAAGCTATAACTTCTTGCATTGCAAGCTTTACAGCAGCCGGATCAACTGGTTCTTTAGGGTTATCGATGGAAATGCGAGATTGCTTTCCCATATTTGTTACAAACGTCAATTCTAACGATTTTGCCATGATTTCACCTCCTATTAATGATATTTTTTAATGCTTCATACTTTAACCCAAAATATCAGAACTATCATTTCTAATAATTGTTGCTAACGGATCTTGACAAAGTTGCGCAATCGCTTGTGCAAATTGATTAAGCTCATCTGCAGTTGCAGTTTTCTTTACATTTGCAAAAGTTTTCGTTTTGTAAACCGGCTCGCCTTTATGATTCATTCCCGTTTCAAAGCTAAGACGTAATTTTGTATCGAATAAAACTAACTCTGCCATTTCATCACCTCCTTTCACCCTCTATATATAAAGAAACGATGAATTTGGTCATGGAATATAATTTTTTCTATTTTGGAATAAGTGCACAAGCAGTTTACTTTTGATTTCATAAACTACTAATCATCGGAGGTGAGTGTATTGAATTTCGTTGAGTATTTAAATCAGAACTATTTAATGCTAGTTCCAGCCCTTTGGGTTCTTGGCTTCGCAATAAAACAAACACCTTTTATCCCAGACTGGCTTATTATTTGGATCGTACTAATTGTCTCGGTAATATTCGGAACCATTGCATTTGGTTTTTCCTTTGAAGGACTTATTAATGGAGTTGTTGCAGCTGGAGTTGCCGTATTGGGACATCAAATGCTGAAGCAAACTTTAAGTGGAAATGGGATTAGAAAAAAAGAATAAGCTTTTAGAAGTACTACTTTGCTAGTACTTTTTTCTTTGTAAAAATGAAGCTTACGACATTTACATTACAAGGTTGTGAGCAGATGTTCATGTGAGGTTTTTATGAAAAATGAAAAAGCCGTCCATTTAAATGAACGGCTCAGTGTAGACCACAAGACCTAGGGAGGAGATCTTCTATATCAATATATGAAGCTGTTCTAAATATGTTTGGACAACCATCTCCGCAAATACATTAATTTTAACAATATTTCCAAAAAAAACTTTGACTTACTTTATTTGAAGGTGTATATTCTTATAATGCTATATTCAAATAATCAAATATAGAATTATACTAAAATAAAGAAGGGGTTATTGTGCAGCAACAGAAGAAATGGTTTTTTACAGGAAGATATAAAGGCTACTCATTACATGGGTTACATAAGGATATAATTTCAGGGGTTATAGTCGGGATTATTGCCATACCTTTAGGAATGGGTTTTGCTATCGCGTCTGGGGTTAAACCTGAATACGGAATTTATACAACGATTATCGCTGGGATTTTAATTTCCTTATTCGGAGGTTCAAAATATCAGATTGGTGGACCAACTGGGGCATTTATTCCGATATTATTTGGAATCGTTATCACATACGGGTATGAAAATCTATTAATTGCAGGTATTCTTGCTGGGATTATTCTGTTATTAATGGGCATTTTCAGGCTTGGATTTTTAATAAAATTTATTCCTAAACCTTTAACAATCGGCTTTACAACCGGAATTGCGGTCACTATTTTTACTGGACAAATTGCAAATTTTCTCGGTTTAGAAAATGTAAAAAGTCACGAATTTTTTCATGAAAATATTAGTGAAATTATTCGACACATTCATTCAATTAATTTTTATAGTATATTAACTGCTATCATATGTTTAATAACGATTATTTACACACCTAAGTTTTTTCCAAAAGTTCCTGGTCCATTAATTGGATTAATTACATCCACCTTGGTAGCGAGTTTTTTCTTTCCCAATCAGGTTGCGACAATTGGATCAACGTATGGAGAAATCTCAAGCACATTACCTAAGTTTGACATTCCGGAGATTACGTTCGAAAAAATCTCTCAACTTATTCAACCTGCTTTTGTAATCGCTATACTAGGGGCAATCGAATCTTTATTATCAGCAGTCGTTGCTGATGGAATGACAAATAGCAAACACCATAGCAATCGAGAATTAGTAGGTCAAGGGGTTGCTAATATGATTACACCCTTATTCGGAGGGATCCCTGCAACAGGTGCGATCGCAAGAACAGCAACAAATATAAAAAATGGTGCAGTTTCCCCACTTTCTGGTATTATTCATGGTATCGTGGTTTTATTAATTTTAGTACTTTTTGCTCCTTATGCTTCAGGTATCCCACTTGCAAGCATGGCACCAGTTTTAATGGTAGTAGCTTGGAATATGAGTGAACGCCATGTTTTCTTTCACATTTTAAAGACGAAAACGGAGGATTCATTTGTTCTTATCATTACCTTTTTACTCACAGTATTTGTAAACTTAACGGTTGCTGTCGAGGTTGGTCTTCTACTAGCTGTTGTTCTTTTCACAAAAAAAATGAGTGACCAAATGGTTATTGCTAAAGCATTACCTGATTTGAAACATAAACATGAGAAAATTAAATCACATATCGTTTCTGATACACATGATTGTCCACAAATTAGTATTTATAATATTGAAGGACCACTATTCTTTGGTGCTGCGCAAACATTTGCTCAAACAATTATGAGCACAATCGATTATAAACCAAGGATTTTGTTATTAAGAATGAGTAAAGTGCCCTTTATGGATATGACTGGAGAGGCATCATTAGCTAGTATCGTGAAAAATTTTCAAAAGCATGGGACAGTTCTTGTTTCTGGCATTCGCCCACAACCAAAAAGCGTTTTGCATAAGACAAGCTTATTTTATACAATTGGTGAGGAGCATTTCTTTGAGCACACAGGAGATGCAATCGACTATGCATTGAAATATTTAAATAAAGAAAAATGTATTGGCTGTAAACATTTTGCATTCAAAGAATGTGCTCATCTTTCAAAAGGAGCTAATAATAAGGAAAATGAAGCAATCATTACAGAAGCAAATTTGTAAAAAAGAGAGGTTAAAATAAATGAACCTTGAAATTCAGAGATTCAAAGCAGAATTTTTTAAGGCACTCGCTCATCCTCTTAGAATAAGGATTTTAGAGTTACTAGCTGAAGGAGATAAAAGTGTCAATGAAATTCAAAGTCTTGTTGGGAGTGAAGGTTCTGCCGTTTCCCAACAATTAACGGTACTTCGTGCGAAAAATATTGTTACAGGAACAAAGGATGGAAACCGTGTCATTTACTCGTTACGGGACCCGCTCATCATTGAACTACTACAGGTAGCGAAAAAAATATTTAATAATCATCTTGTCGATGCCATTACGATTTTAGATCGCTTTAGTGAAAGTGAGAACATTGATATAGTGGATGAAAAAAAGATATAGAGCCAAATTAATAGACGTTAAAGTCTTGGTCATTTTTCCGAGATTTTTGCGTCTATTTCTCTATTCTTTGCTAGGATTGTAGAATAATACTCCTTTGTTCGTTAAATAATATATTGACTTCCCGATAGAAATTCTTTCCTCTTTCATGTACAATAGAATTCATATTTAGTGTCTCGAAATAATTTTAGTTATCTAATGGGAGGAAATCTTAATGAGTCAGGAATTAATTAAGGAATCCCCTCAGCAAATGCAAGGTTCTGAAAAAATATGGACACGAGATTTTGTGCTAATTGTCATGTCTAATTTTTTTGTTTTTCTAGGTTTCCAAATGACCTTACCAACTATTCCTCTATTCGTCGAAGAACTTGGTGGTAATGATCAATTAATTGGAATCGTTGTTGGGATTTTTACATTTTCAGCCCTCCTCCTTCGTCCATTTGCTGGGCATGCTTTGGAATCTAAAGGCAGAGGGTTTGTGTACTTAATAGGATTAGCCATATTTGTTTTATCTGTAGGGTTATTTGGCTTTGTCAAAAGCCTAATCATTCTTTTTCTAATGAGAATTATTCAAGGTGTGGGTTGGGGATTTTCGACAACCGCTTCTGGTACAATTGCTACTGACCTAATCCCTGCAAAACGCCGTGGAGAAGGAATGGGCTATTACGGTCTTTCAGGCAACTTAGCACTAGCAATGGGGCCTTCTTTAGGTCTTGCTTTAACAGGGGTTCTATCCTTTCATCATTTATTTTTAATATGTGGAGGTCTTGGGCTAATATCTTTTCTATTATCTTCAAGAATTCGCTATAAAAAAGTTGAACCACAGGCTGTAACCC
>JAEWIG010000059.1 GCA_023387295.1 Bacillota bacterium
GCTTTATAATTAAATCGTTCATTTATACCTCCCTTTCTGACATGAAGAATTGTTTTTATTTTATGCTGTTATTTTGCTATGGGCTACTGCCTTTTTTTACTAACCAAATTTTGCATTAAGTTAAAAAGTCGTTTAGCCGCATCAGGAATCCCAAGTTCTTTAGCAGCTTTTTTCATTTCAAAAAGCTTCTTTTCGTCTAATAATATTTGGTCAATTTGCTCGATTAGTTTTTTACCTGTTAATTCATTCTCTAGTAACAATTGTGCTGCCCCGTGATCACTTAAAGCTCTCGCATTCTTTTCTTGATGGTTATTGGTCACATAGGGACTAGGGATTAGAATACTAGGAATGCCAAGTGATGTAAGCTCTGCTAAAGTTGTAGCCCCCGCCCGAGCAACAGTTAAGTCAGTTCCCGCAAGAATCTCAGGTATATTATGAATAAATGGTTTGATAATCACATTTTCTGGATTGCCAAGTAACGCTACTTCTTTTTGTACTTCTTCATAGTGAACATCACCCGTTACATATAGTACTTGATAAGGCTTTTCCCCTAGAATGGTTAAAGACTTTAGGACAGCTTCATTGATTGGTTTCGCCCCTCTGCTTCCTCCAACAATTAATACAACAGGCATATTTATTTTCAACCCATTGGCTAGCTTCCCTTTCACGCCATCATGGCCAAGAACTTCTGACGCGCGTGGATTCCCTGTTAAAACTACTTTATCTTCAGGGAAAAATTTACCCGCTTCCTCGAAACATATAGCTATTCGATCAACATATTTACTTAAAAATTTATTCGTTAAACCTGGTACACTATTTTGTTCATGAATGATTGTGGGGATACCTAGCTTTGCAGCAGCATAAACAACTGGTCCACAAACATAACCACCTGTTCCGATCACAACATCTGCCTTAAACTCCTTTAATAGCCTTTTGCTATCCTGAACACCCTTTAAGAAACGAATAATTGTTTTAACATTTTCAAAAGAGAGCTTTCTTTGAAAACCAGTAATATGTATCGACTTAAATGGAATATTTTCTCGTACTACAATTTTACTTTCTAATCCTTTTTCAGTACCAATGTACAAAAATTCCGCGTCTTTATCTTCTTTCTGTATTTCTCTAATTAGAGCAAGAGCTGGATAAATATGTCCTCCAGTTCCCCCACCACTTACAACAATTTTCATAATTCCACCTCTTAGATGCGAATAATTATTTTCATTATTCACTAACCGTTCAGATTATCATGTTATCTGTGAATAAAATCACTTCAACACTTTATATTCTACTATATTAAAACACTCCATTAGAAGCAGTTAACATATTGACATAAAAATGTAATAAAGAATAAAAATAACCCTGTAAACAGGGTCATCAAATCAATAACGTGAGTACCGGCTTATATTTAACAATACCCCTATCGCGATTAGCATCAGTGTTAAAGACGAGCCCCCATAACTTAGGAACGGAAGCGTAATACCTGTTACTGGCATTAGGCCGATAACAACACCAATATTAATCATCACTTGAATAGCGATCATAGCAACAATTCCGACCGCCAAAAAGCTGCCGAATAAATCTGGCGCTCCCAATGCCACCCTAATCCCTCGCCAAAGCAATAGTGCAAATAATAAAATCACAAAGGAACCACCGATAAACCCGAGCTCTTCTGAAAGAATGGCAAAAATAAAGTCTGTTTGTGGTTCCGGTAGGTAGAAAAACTTCTGCCTACTCTGACCTAATCCTAAACCAAACAAACCTCCCGGACCTATCGCATACAATGATTGAATAATTTGAAACCCGCTTCCTAACGGGTCTTCCCAAGGGTCTAAAAAGGAAGTAATCCTCTTTATCCGATAAGGAGCTGATAAAACGAGAGCAGCGAATCCTAAAAGACCGATCATGCCTAGAATGACAAAATGACGTATTCTTGCACCAGCGATAAAAATCATTACGATTGAAGTTCCAACCATAACTGTACCTGTACCAAGATCGGGTTGAAGCATAATGAGGCCAAAAGCTAAAAACACGATTCCTAGCGCAGGAGCGAGCCCTTTTCTGAACGACGTAATGAGTTTTTGTCGTTCAGAAAGAAACTTTGCTAAAAAAGCAATCATCGCTAGCTTCATAAACTCTGATGGCTGAATGGAGAATGCTCCTACTCCAATCCAACTTCTCGAACCGTTCCGCACATTGCCAACCCCAGGAATAAGGACTAATATCAACAAAACAAAACAAAGAATTATGATAACCTTCGCCCATGTTTTCCACGTCCAGTAGTCAATATTCATTAGAAAGAACATCGCCACAATGCCTACAGCTGCAAATAGCATTTGTCTTTTAGCAAAGAAAAAGGAATCATCAAATTTATACTCTGCCCAGATAGCACTTGCACTGTATACCATTGTTAACCCAACAGCAAGCAGAGTTAAAGTAACAATTAAGAGGATGAAATCGGGAGTCGTTCTTTTCGTTGGCAACTTAAAAACACCTCGAATGCAAGTTTTGAGGCTTGGAAGAAAAGCGTAAGCGCTGAAGCTAGACACTCGTCTAACTCTAAAATCATACACTTTCTTATTTTTTTAAAGATGACTCCCTTAGATGTTTATCTGTTTTATATTGTCCAAGCCCTCATTTAAGCATATGCACGGCCTTATTAAAAATGTCTCCCCTGACCTCAAAAGTTTTATATTGATCCCAGCTTGCACAAGCAGGTGATAATAATATGACGTCACCAGGATTAGACAACTCATAGGCAGCAGGAACAGCTTTTTCCACATTATCGACACGCAAGATTGTTTTTATTCCTGCGTCACGAGCAACCCTTTCAATTTTGGCCGCTGTTTGCCCAAACGTAATAACGGCCTTAACATGTTTAAAAAACGGGATAAGCTCGTCAAACTCATTCCCTCGGTCTAATCCACCCGCTAATAATATTGTTGGCTCACTGAATGCTGATAATGCTTTTTCTGTTGCTAATGTATTCGTTGCTTTTGAATCATTATAAAACGTTCTTCCCTCATACTCACGAATAAATTGAAGACGGTGCTTCACCCCCGTAAACGAAGATAACACTCGATAAATCGCCTCATTGCTTACCCCAGTGAGTTTTGCTGCAGCAATCGCAGACAAGATATTCTCAATATTATGGGCTCCAGGTAAGGCTATATCTTTCGTCTCCATTATTTTTTCTGTTTGGAAATAGATCCAGCCGTCCTGAACAAAAGCACCTTCAGAAAGCACTCTATACGCAGAAAATGGTATGATTGTCGCCTTCGAATTTCGAGCAATCTCCATTACATCAGCTTGTTCAGCATTAACAATAAAAAATTCATTTTCGGTCTGGTTTTTTGTAATATTTGCTTTTGCTTCAACGTATTCTGTTCTTGTTCCATGATAATCCAGATGAGCATCATATAAATTTGTTAAAATTGCGATTTTAGGATTAAATGTATTTATCCCCATTAACTGAAAGGAAGAAAGCTCAATCACAATTGTATTTTCTTCCTTAGCTCCTTGCGCCACTTCAGCAGCAACCATACCGATGTTCCCCGCAATTAGAGGTAGTTTACCATCTGCTTTTAACATTTCAAATACAAGGGTTGTTGTTGTCGTTTTTCCGTTTGTTCCAGTAATTCCAATAAAAGGTGCTTCAGAAATTTGATAAGCAAGCTCAACCTCAGTTATAACAGGAATACCTTTTTCCATTGCTCCCTTTACTAAAGGATTATGATAAGGAATGCCTGGGTTTTTTACGATTATTTCAAAGCCTTCATCAAGTAACTCAATAGGATGTTCACCACATATAACTGTGATCCCTTGTTCTAGAAGACCTTGAGCTTCCACGTTTTCAGATAAAGGCTTATAATCATTAACGGTAACAAACGCTCCTAATTTATGTAAAAGAGATGCTGCTGCAACTCCACTTTTTGCTAGACCTAAAACTAGAACCTTTTTATGAAGATAGTCATTGACCTTTTTCACTTACATCCACACCTCGATATAAATTCCAAGAATTGCACATAATAAACCAACAGTCCAGAATGTTACAACAACCCGCCACTCTGACCATCCAACAAGCTCATAATGATGATGTAACGGACTCATACGAAAAATCCGCTTACCTGTCGTTTTAAAGGATATTACTTGTAATATTACAG
Organism: Bacillota bacterium; assembly: GCA_023387295.1. Classification (GTDB taxonomy): domain Bacteria; phylum Bacillota; class Bacilli; order Bacillales; family Cytobacillaceae; genus Cytobacillus. The sequence continues at coordinate 4,161 of JAEWIG010000059.1, forward strand.
ACAATGTTTCGATTACAAAAACACCGCCAATAATTAATAGAATAATTTCAAGCTTTGTTAAAATCGCAATAGCAGCGATTGCCCCTCCCAGAGCTAGTGATCCTGTATCCCCCATAAAAACCTTAGCTGGGTGAGCATTAAAAACTAAGAAGCCTAAAACCGCTCCAGAAACAGCTACTGAGAATATGGAAATCTCAAATTGAGATAAACTCCAAGCCAAAACAGCAAACGCGCCGAATGCGATTGCTGCTGTCCCTGATAGAAGACCATCTAATCCATCTGTAAGATTGACAGCATTAGAAAATCCAACAAGCCAAAAAATGATAAAGAAGACATACATCCAGCCTAAGTCAAATGAGTAGTCTGTTAATGGTAGATGTATGACAGTTGAAAAATCATTTTGCTGTAAAACAAAATAAAAAATGACTGAAATAACAATTTGACCAAATAGCTTTTGTTTCGACGTTAAACCAAGGTTCCTCTTCATGGCCACTTTAATAAAATCATCCAGAAATCCAAGTAATCCGAAGCCAAGCGTAACTAACAAGAGCATATAAGTCTTCATTGTTGGCTCAGAAAACTTCCCTGTCATTACTAGGGTTGTAACCGTTATGGAGAGAAGAATCATAATTCCTCCCATTGTCGGTGTCCCTGATTTTTTCTGATGTGACTCAGGACCTTCTTCTCGAATGCTCTGCCCAAATTTCAATCTTCTTAAGAAGGGAATAAAAATTGGTGAAAGCAAGACCGTAACTAAAAATGCCATTATTATCGTAAAAAATATCACTTTCTCCATCATTTCGCTCCCTCCATTCTTTGCTGGAGCATTTCTTTTGTACTTTGTACCTTTTCTGCCAATACAGCATGATCATATGCCTGATTATTGTTATTATGAAACATATCATCAGCTTGATTTATTTTTTCAATATATAATTCCATCATGTCCATTAAACCTTTCAATAAGTCATTTGTATAAAATAGCGATTTCTCTAAATCAACGTACGTTAATAACATTTTATCGCTTCTCTATAGCCGATTTTGCAACTAAACGATCATCAAAATCAATGATTTGATTTCCAATCAACTGATATGTTTCGTGACCTTTTCCAGCTATTAAGATAACATCACCTTCTTCAGCCGCATTTACGGCATAATATATTGCC
>JAEWIG010000150.1 GCA_023387295.1 Bacillota bacterium
CTTCAGGAGGTAATGGACTAACATATACTTCACCATTACGACGTTCAACGAGCTCAGCTTTTGCTTTTTCAATCAATTCTGGCTGGTTGAGTACATCCATTGCAGTAGCCGCCATTACTTTTCCAGCGTGTAGCATTCCTTTATGCGCAATAGTCGTTGTTCCAGTCGCAACCATCTGCCAAGTGTGAAATTCGGTACCTAAGGCTTCGCAGGCCGTCATACATTGAGCTGTTGGTACAACCCAACTTACATCTCCAACGTCTGTAGAACCAGGCATCGTTCCGTTCGCAGGTACAAAAGGATCTATCAGGTCTGAAAGTACTTTTCCTACCAACTTTTTATTCATACTAACTTCGAGGTTTTTATTAGCTTCGGAAATCGTTTCACGGATGTTATTCGCGAACTGCAGTTCATCCTCATTATGGTTCGGTACACCTAATGCAACGAAATTATTATACATCGTTTCTTCTAACGTCGTATTCGGAATGACATCTGACAATGCCGATGCAAAGTCAATTTCGACTTCAGTGCCCGTCATTAAAGCTGCACCTCTTGCAACATCACAAATACGTTGATACACTTCTTCTGTTTGTGAAACACGAGGAGCCCTTACGAAGTATAGAACTTCGGCTTCTGACTGTACAACATTTGGTGAACAACTATCACATGAACAACAAATGGAGGTTGGAGAAATCAGCTATGATGCGATCTCTCGTGAAGAACTTGAGCAAGTATTAAGAGAAACAAGTATTCGAACATCGATTAAATATATTGAATCGGAAACGATAGAATTGCAGGAACTAATTGACTTTCATTTACATTGCTACCAAGAGGGTTATACAAAAGCAGCAATAACTGGCCACCCAATTCAAGAACAGTTAAGGAAGCTGGGAGTGCCAACCTATCGAATATTTCCGACTGAAATTTCCATTGATGCTGCCATTTATGAAATTCGTAGAATTAATGAGATGCTACATTTTAAAAGAGCTCAAATTGCTGTGCAAATCATTGAATATGATGTTGCTTTTTCAGAATTACAAACCACAGCATTTACGACGGAGAAGTTGTATAAACTTGAATTAGAATTTATGGAAAAGTTACGTATGTATACGAAAAAGATTCAAGGGTCCATTCTAACGATAGGTCCAGGTCGTTATGTAATATTTTCCACAAGAGGTTTTTTACAGGATATGACTAATAACTTTACACAGATAGCAGAAATGAATTCGTTTGAAGGAATGAAGAAAGAAGAAGAAACCTGTGGTATTGGAATTGGTCACTCTGCCTATGAAGCTGAAATCAATGCATGGAACGCATTATTACAAAGTAGAAAGTGGGGGAAGGGTACGTGGTCAGTATGTTTTGATGATAAAAAGATCACTGGGCCACTTGGTAAAGAGGAGCAACTCACGTATTCTTATATTTCTGATGAGATCCAGTCTATCAAAGAGAAAACTTCTCTCAGTGCTGCTACACTCCATAAAATAAAATCGATTATTAATAAGCGTTTAACGAATGAAGTGAGTGCAAATGAATTGGCTCAATATATGCAAATAACAACAAGAAGTGCTAGGCGTATATTGAATGAGCTAGAAGTAGACGGACTTGCAGTTGTTGTTGCGGAAGAAAGTCCACGTAAAACAGGTCGTCCAAGAAAAGTATATAGACTACAATTGTGAGTTTTGGTGCCTATGCAACATATAATTCTAGTTTGGTGTTGCATAGGTACTGTAAACTATTGATAAAGAGTGGAAGCTTTTGATTGCTCCTAAAATTATTTTAAAATGTGCGAATATTCAGTTGATTATTTGTGGAGTAAGGTATATATTTTGCATAAGAGAAACATTTTGTTACCTGTGCAATTTATATTTTTTTACCCTAAAAGTTGCATCTGGGCAAAATAGATGGCTTGTGCAAAAATATATGGGGTGAACAAAAATAGTGAAAATGTATATGTTATATGAAGATAAATGTCATTGAGACGTTAACCTATCTGTTCTTAATTATTAGGCGAATTAACGCTTTCTACGTAAAAAAACTTATGGGTAATTTTTCGAAGAAAATAAACAATCTTTAGGAAAACAGTCCGTTTTTGTAAAGGGAAATATTGTTATGATTTCATATGACAAGGAGGAGCAGTTAATGGATAATCTGGCTATTTCAATTCAAGATTTGCATGTTTCTTATTATGGGAATGAAGCTGTGAAAGGGATTAGTCTATCAATTGAAGCTGGTAATTTGGTGGGCATCATTGGTCCGAATGGAGCTGGAAAGTCAACATTTTTCAAATCTATGCTAAACCTTATTCCTAGTGATAAGGGGGATGTGAAAATACTTGGTAAGGCAGTTAAGGATGTGCGCAAAAGAATTGCTTATGTACCTCAACGGAATGACATCGATTGGGATTTTCCCATCACTGTGTTGGATGCTGTTTTGATCGGCACGTACCCGGCCCTTAGATTATTCCAGCGCCCAAGGAAAAAGGAAAAAGAGTGGGCTTATGAATGCCTAAAGCGAGTAGGGATGGAAGAGTTCAGCAAACGGCAGATCGGGGAGTTGTCCGGAGGCCAGCAACAGCGTGTGTTTCTGGCAAGGGCCCTTGCACAGAAGGCGGAGATTTTCTTTCTGGATGAACCATTTGTGGGAGTAGATGTCTCTAGTGAGGAAACCATTGTCAAAATTCTAAAAGAACTATGTTCGCAAGGCAAGACGGTTATGGTAATCCACCATGATTTAAGCAAAGCTACGGACTATTTTGACAAGCTAATCCTTCTCAATAAAGAGTTGGTCAGCTATGGATCAACAAGTGAAGTTTTCCAATCGAGTGTAATTGAGAAAGCTTATAAAAGGCAATTTACACTTTTGAATGAGTTGGGGGTTTAAGGCAAATGGAGTTTATCGAAGCTGTTATGCAATATGGGTTTTTACAGAAGGCCCTTCTCACTTCAATCATGGTGGGAATTATATGTGGAGTCATTGGCTGTTTTATCATTTTGAGGGGAATGGCCTTAATGGGGGATGCGATTTCCCACGCAGTATTACCTGGTGTAGCCATTTCCTACATGCTTGGGATTAATTTTTTCTTCGGTGCTGTATTTACGGGAATTTTAACAGCGATTGCGATCGGTTTTGTAAGTCAGAACAGCCGGATTAAGCATGACACATCAATCGGGATCATGTTTACGGCTATGTTTGCAGCTGGAATCATCATCATTACTATGCTGAAAAGCAGCACAGATTTATACCATATCTTGTTTGGAAATGTGTTGGCCGTTCGAGCTTCTGATATGTGGATAACCCTTATTATTGGTTTAATTGTCCTTACTGCAGTTTATCTCTTCTACAAAGAACTATTGGTAACATCGTTTGATGAAACGATGGGAGCGGCTTACGGATTGCCTGTCCGTCTCATTCATTATTTCCTGATGACGTTGCTCACAATGGTGACTGTGGCATCCCTTCAAACAGTTGGAATTATCCTCGTTGTGGCTATGTTAATTACTCCTGCGGCGACAGCTTACCTCCTGTCAGAGCGTTTGTGGCTGATGATTTTTATTTCAGCTGGAATTGGAGTCATTTCCTCGGTTGTCGGCCTATACTTTAGCTTTACTTACAACTTGGCTTCTGGCGCTACGATCGTTATTTCAGCAACGGCCATCTTTGCATTAGTATTCTTATTCTCCCCAAAGCACGGACTAATTTGGAAGACATTAAAAGCAAGAAAGAAACGGGCCTCATTGGTGTAGGAGGGAAAACAAAATATAAGAACGTAAGGAGGACACAAAATAGTGATAAAAAAACTATCGCTCTTTTTAGTAGCAGTATTTACTCTTTTTATTTTAGGGGCATGTAATGGAGAAGAAACAACAGGAGATAAAGAAGGAAGCGAAGGCAAGGTGCAAGTAGTGACGACCTATTCCATTCTTTATGACATTGTCAAAAATGTAGGCGGTGATTTAGTGGAAATTCACAGCTTAGCACCGATCGGCTCAAATCCGCATGAGTATGATCCGCTACCTGAAGATGTTAAGAAGACAACGGATGCAGATGTTGTTTTTTATAATGGGTTAAACCTAGAAGCAGGAAATTCGTGGTTTAATAAACTATTGGAGACGACGGAAAAAGATGAGGAAGATGCACCCGTTTTTCTAATGAGTGAAGGTGTGGATGCTAAATTTCTGACAACGAAAGGGAAGGAAGGGGAAGAGGACCCTCATGCATGGCTTGATATTCGCAATGGCATTAAATATGCTGAAAATGCACGCGACGGTTTAATCAAAGTCGACCCGGAAAACAAAGATGTTTATGAGAAAAATGCAGAAGAATATATTACTCAGTTAGAGAAGTTACACAATGAAGCAAAAGAAAAATTCAATAAAATCCCAGAGGAAAAACGAGTCCTTGTAACGAGTGAAGGAGCTTTTAAATATTTTAGTGAAGCGTATGGAATTGACGGAGAATATATATGGGAGATCAACCAAGAAAATCAAGGAACGCCAGACCAGATTACGAGAATTGTAGATATCATTAATGAGAAAGAAATCACCGGTCTGTTCTTGGAAACGAGTATTGATGCCCGCAGTATGGAAGCGGTATCGAGTGAGACAGATGTGCCCATTATAGGGAAGGTATTTACCGATTCAATAGCTGAGCCTGGTGAGGATGGGGATACTTACATTTCTATGATGGAATGGAATATTAATATGATTAGTGAAGGGCTAACAAAGTAACATTGGCAACCGTAATTCATCTTCAGTAAGTAATGTGATCCTGTAAATTAAACACCTCCAGTATCGTATTTAGTGAAACTAATTCGATGCTGGGGTGTTTTTATATAGAAGAGAAGGTACATGATCCATCAGAGATTAAAGTACGGAGATGTGCACTAGCAAAGTGGTTGGATTTTCCTATCTAAATATAATAATTAATTATAGTATATTAAAGATTAATGTGTTATACTAATCAAAGAAAATAGCAATTACATGTTATTTGTTTCCGTCATAATGAAAAAAAACATCCTTTTTAATCAAAAATATTATTAATAGTATGATTGAATGTTTTTTTAAAATAGTTTATAATACCGTATGTAAACGATTACATGCAGTTGAGTTACGAGGAAGGATGCTTATATTGGCAACCATTAAACAAGTTGCAAAGTTAGCTGGCGTTTCGGTAGCAACCGTTTCACGCGTTTTAAATGACAGCGGCTATGTACAAAGGGAAACAAGAAAAAAAGTAGAAGAAGCGATTAAAGAATTGGAATATATTCCGAATGAAGTAGCGCGCTCTTTATATAGGAAAGAATCACGTTTAGTAGGATTATTATTGCCTGATATTACGAATCCTTTTTTTCCTGAATTAGCTCGTGGTGTAGAGGATGAGCTTCAGAAAGAAGGATATCATCTACTATTTGGGAATAGTGATGAAAAACTAGAAAAAGAGTTAAGCTATATTCAAACCTTTGTACAAAATAATGTGGTTGGTGTTATTTCTGCAACAAATTTAGCTGATAAATCAAATTATGAGCATTTGTCTATTCCAACTGTTTTTTTGGATCGGGCTCAAACATCTGAATACTATGTCGTCTCGGATGGTAAAGAAGGTGGAAGAATCGCTGCTCGTGAATTAATTAAACGTGGTAGTGAAAACATTACTGTCTTGAAAGGTCCATCTCACGTTCTCCCTGCAATTGAACGTTTTCAAGGAACGATTGAAATATTAGCCCAATCTAATGTTGATTTTCAAGTAATTTCAACATCATCATTTTCTTTTCAAGAAGCAAAAGTATGGGCAAAAGAAATATTTGAAAAATACCCAGATACTGATGGGATTATTGCAAGTAATGATATTACAGCAACTGCTATTCTTCATGAGGCTCTTACACGAGGTAAAGTCATACCTGATGAGCTTCAAATAATTGGATTTGATGATATACAACAAAGTAGCTTGTTATTTCCATCATTATCAACAATTAGACAGCCTATTTATGAGATGGGAAAAGAAGCAGCTACGTTATTAATAGCTTTAATAAAAAGACAAAAGATTGAACAGTCGCAAATAAAATTGGCAGTATCCTTTGTGGAGCGCAATACAACAAGGAAGGTGAAGGAATAATGGTGAAAATAGCGGTCATTGGCAGTTCCTCTATGGATTTAGTTGTCACGACAGACATACGTCCTGGAGTAGGAGAAACTGTGCTAGGTGAATCATTTAAGACTGTACCAGGCGGAAAAGGTGCAAATCAGGCTGTGGCGGCTGCTCGTTTAGGAGCGGATGTCACGATGATTGGTTGTGTTGGTGAAGATCATTATGGTGAAGCGATTATCAGTAATTTTAAAAAGAATGGTGTTTGCACGGATTATGTGAAATCGGTTCCAGGTGTTGAAAGTGGTACAGCTCATATTATTTTAGCAAATAAAGATAATAGTATCATTGTCATAAAAGGGGCGAATGATTATGTTACCCCTGCATATGTCAAACAGGCTTTGGATGTGATTATCAATTCGGATATTGTCATCATTCAACAAGAGATTCCTGTTGAAACGGTTGAGTATGTAAGTGAAGTATGTGAGGAAAATGGCGTGCCTTTACTATTGAATCCTGCACCTGCTAGACCTTTAAAGGAAGAAATTGTGAAAAGAGCAACCTATTTAACACCTAACGAACATGAAGCAGCTCTTCTATTTAAGAATACTAGCCTAGCTGAAGTATTACAGAAATATCCAAATAAATTGTTTGTTACTGAAGGAGATAAAGGTGTCCGCTATTTTAATGGAAAAGAAGAAGTATTGGTCCCAACATTCCCTGTTCAAGTTATAGATACAACAGGAGCTGGAGATACATTCAATGCTGCTTTCGCTGTTGCACTTGCTGAAGGGAAGGAATTTACAGAAGCATTAAGATTTGCTAATCGTGCTGCTTCTCTATCAGTGACACAGTTTGGTGCACAGGGTGGAATGCCTACTCGTCAAGAAGTAGATACAAACCTAGAATAATGAAAGAAGTTTAACTTTTATTACCAATCAGTAACCGGTTACACATTTCGTTTCGTGTGCTAATCGCTTAAATATAAAGGTATTTCAAGGAGGAAAAACATTATGAGAAGAATTCCAATTATTATTGATACAGATCCTGGTATTGATGACGCAGCGGCTATAGGATTAGCTTTTTACCGAGATGAACTAGATGTGAAATTAATTACATCAGTAACGGGAAATGTAGGTATTAATCACGTAACATCGAACGCTCTGAAGCTAGTAACATTTTTTGATAAAGATGTTCCAGTAGCTAGAGGTATGGAGACGCCTCTTTTAAAGCCGGTAGAAGGAAGTGTAGTTCATGGCGAAACAGGAATGGGTGGCTATAATTTCCCAGAACCTAATCGTGCAGTTGTTAAAGAGCATGCGGTTGAAGCAATGCGTTCCTTGTTAGAGGAATCAGAAGAGAAAATTACTATTGTTCCAATTGGACCATTAACAAATATTGCTGTATTGCTATTAATGTATCCTCATTTGAAAAACAAAATTGAGAGAATTGTCTTAATGGGTGGTTCATTATCGGGCGGAAATATGAATGGTCCCGCAGAGTTTAATATGTGGGCGGATCCTCATGCGGCAAAAATTGTCTTAGAATCCGATTTGGATATCGTCATGATTGGTTTAGACGTTACTTTGAAAGCTCTTATTGGAGAAGAAGAGTTAGCGAAATGTCAAAATAAATCAGCTGAAATGTTTAACGCAATCTTCCGTCACTATCGAGATGGTGATATGGAAAACGGTGTAGTAATGCATGATTCATGTACAATTGCTTATTTAACCAAACCTGAAATGTTTACGATTGAGCGTAGACATGTGAAGGTCATAACAGAAGGTCCTGCAAGTGGTATGACAATGGAAATGTTTGAAGAAGAAGAAACAAATTTAAATGTTGCAGTTGGAATCGATTCTGATGCCTTTCAAGAATGGTTTATTGAAACATTAAATAAGATGATCTGATTTTGCTCTATTCGAAAGTGTGTATGTCATTTTGTAGACAATTACATTTTTGGCATACATACTTCTAACACTTTTTAACAGCTTGTGCTCTAAAACATCATTAAAGAAAAGGTGATAAAATGAAAGGTATCATTTTCATCCTATGTTTAATAACCATTTTTTTATTGGCATATTTAGTTAGCTTTGATCGAAAAATGGTTAAGAAGAAGCTTGGTACAATCGCTATAATTATTGGAATTCAAGTAGCATTAGCGTATACTTTCCTTCATACAACTATTGGTATAACGATTATTGGTGGAGCATCGAAAGTATTTGAG
>JAEWIG010000154.1 GCA_023387295.1 Bacillota bacterium
CTTCAGGAGGGTATTAAATTCTTCTAGCAAAGCAATCATTGATTAATGATCCAATATTATTAACCTCTAATAAGCTTATTGCGAATTTTATTTGAAATAAATTCTACAATTAAGATTAACAACATTAGTCCAATTAAAATGGAACCAACTTCAGACCATTTATAGCCATTCATCGCGAAAATCAGAGGAGCACCGATACCACCAGCGCCAACTAATCCAAGAACCGCGGCATCACGTAAATTCATATCATAACGATAAATCACAACGGACGTGAAACTCGCTGATAATTGTGGGATGATCCCAAAACGGATTTTTTCAAAAGTTGTACAGCCAATCGATTCAAGAGATTCTAAAATGTTCACTTCTAAATTCTCAATAATATCAACAAAGAGTTTCGAAAGCATCCCAATCGAAGTTAATGCCATTGTTAAAACACCGGCAAACGGTCCAGGACCAGTAACACGAATAAACATTAAACCGTATACAATTGCTGGAATCGTTCTCACGAAAATTAAAAATAAACGAACGATAACCGCGATCGGTTTCGGGACAATATTAGATGCTGATAAGAAAGCAAGAGGCACAGCTAAAATAGCCCCTACGATCGTTCCTAAAAAGGCAATGGCCATTGTTTCTAGTAATAAATACGGAACACCATTTGTATTGAATGTGAAAAGTAGCCCAGTATCTGGTGTAACAATCCCATGTAAAATATTTTTGGCAATGTCTACGCCGTTACTAGAAACATTGGATAAATCAACTGCGGTTAAAGACCACATGATAAAAATGAACAAAATGACAGCGGTGATCACATTTTGCACCGTTCGTTTCGGTTCATTCAAAAGATGTTTTTCAATTACATTCATTGTGATCACCCCTTACATTAATTTCTTTCTGAAATATTCACTAATGTTTTCGATAATGAATACCGTAATGACGAGCAGAAGTAATATCATCCCGACATTGGCATAATTACGCCAGCCAAGGCTTTCATTCAGCATTAGCCCGATACCGCCCGCTCCAACATATCCTAAAATGGCCGCATAGCGTACATTTCCCTCGAAGCAGAAGATCGACGTGGAGAGATAATTAGGCAGTACTTGCGGTAAAATCGCATGGCGGAATGCCGAAATGTTTGAATGCCCCATTGAATGCATTGCTTCAAACGCCTTTAAATCTGCATTTTCAATTTGCTCATATAAAAGCTTTCCGACATAGGCAATGGTGAAAATAAAAATCGCAACCGTTCCAGCCATTGTCCCAATACCAAAAATAAATGTTGCAATTAATGCCGCAACAAGGGTAGGCAATGTACGTAATAAGCTCAAAATAAATTTGCTAGTTGATACAACAAACTTATTTTTAATCATATTTGAAGATGCTAAATAAGCAACTGGTAAGGCAAAAACAGCTCCTAAAATAGAACCCAGTAAAGACATTTTAATGGTGTCAAAAAGTGGCTGCCAAAGTTTATCAAGATAGTTCCAGTTCGGTGGAACCATTTCGCCGAGTATGACCCAAAACTGTCCGATTCTTTTGGCTAGAATCTCTAAGTCAAAGCCTGTAATTTGAACAGAATAATAGAAAGCAATGAGCAAACCGATAATGATCCATGGAGCCTTTGAACGTTTAAAAGTAACGGATTTCCCGTTTGGTAACGTAACTGACTTAGCTTTTAAAATGTTCAATTACCACTCAGCTCCTCTTCAAGCTTTCCATTGTAAATATGCTCTAGGATTTCATCGGTCACTTCACTTGCTGGTCCATCATAGACAATTTCACCACTGCGAATTCCAATTACACGTGTTGCATATTCCAATGCCAAATCTACGTGGTGAATATTGATAATAATGGTCATATTTAATTCTTTATTTATTCTTTGAAAGTCTGTCATTACTTGTTTTGCAGTAATCGGGTCAAGAGATGCAACAGGTTCGTCAGCTAAAATAATGCTTGGTTTCTGTGCAAGAGTCCGAGCTAACGCAACACGTTGCTGCTGACCCCCAGAAAGCTGGTCGACACGGATAAAAGCTTTATCCAAAATATTCATGCGGTCAAGTGCTTCTAAAGCTTCAATTTTTTGCTGCTTTGTGTATAACCCTAGAACCTTTCTCCAAAAAGGCATATCTGGAACAAATGAGACAAGGACATTTTTTAATGAGGAAATACGATTAACGAGGTTAAATGATTGGAAAATCATCCCGATTCCACGACGCAACTTTCGAATTTCTTTACCCTTAAGTTTTGAAACCTCAACACCATTTACCATTAGAGAGCCAGTCGAAATATCATGCATCCGATTTATACAGCGGAGAAGAGTAGATTTTCCTGCTCCAGATAACCCGATAACGGCAACATATTCCCCTTGTTCAATGGTTAAATTAATATCCTTTAAGGCTACATATCCATTGTCATATTTTTTGTGTACATTTTCGAATTTTATCACGCTGAAATCACTACCTTTACTTTAAAAAAAGGGAACACGCAATTTGACATGTCCCCTCTTTATTTCATTGTTTTTATTTAGAGCTTAGTTCTTGAACAAGCTCTTGAGCTTTACGCTCATTATCGTAGTCAGAGTCTTTTGCGATTTGATAGCCTTCATGACTATAAATGGCAATGACTTCTTTACCTTCTTCAGTGTTACCAATGTTGATGAATGCTTGTTGTAAAGCAGCTTTTAAATCATTATCCATAATGTCAGAGTTTTTGCTGACACTAACTGTATCATTATAAATAGCTGGCATTACACCAATTACATCTGTTTCATCCCAGATCGTTTTGGAACGTCCGAATTCAGAAGTCCATTGGTCAGCGAAGTCAGTACGTGCATCTGCATAAGTAACAAGTACGTCTGTTTGTCCTGCAGCTAGACGTGCGAATGCACTTCCGTATGAATCAGCCTGTACAACTTTAGAAAGGTCTGTAATTGTTTTACCATAGTTTTCATCTAACCATAATGCTGGGTAAATATAACCAGCTGGAGAAGAAGAAGACATTACATTCCAGTTAACAGCGTTTAAATCTTCAAAAGTTACTTCTTCACCGTTATTCACTTTTTCAGCAAGCGCACGGCCCTTTTCAGACGGACCAGCAATTAATAGTGCACGATAAGAAGTTGCTTGTTTGTCCGATTTTTCTGTAGGCTTGTTCAGATTCCAATCAACTGGATTATCTGAATCATTGCTTAATCCAGCACGAGTAGCTGTTAAAATTACTTCTGCACCATCATCGTAAAGCACATATGTGCCTCCTGGGATTAAACCGATATCTGTTGTACCAGAAGATAATGCTTCTCCAACAGCTTCATAGTTCGTTCCTACTGTGATTTCAACTTCGTCAACATCATAGCCTAAACCTTTTAGTTCAGTTTTTAACATGTCTTTTAGTGGTTTAGTTGCTGTGATAATTTCGTCTGGGTCACGTGATGGAACGAATGCGATTGAAATTTTATCCAATTTCTTTCCGTTTGCATCTTCGCCACCATTGCTCTCAGGTTTGCTTTCATCAGCACCACATGCAGCAAGGCCAATGCTTAATAATAATACAAGCATTAAAGTGAATAGTTTTTTCATGATGGACCTCCTAGTTGTTTTTGATGCTAGACCATTATAAAATATTTTTGCTAAAATGGTAAAAAAAAATGTAGTGTTTTTATAAATGTATTT
>JAEWIG010000176.1 GCA_023387295.1 Bacillota bacterium
GGGGTAGAGGCTGCGGCTTATAAGAGTAAAACGGACGAGATTCAATGAAATTGTTGACTCCGATTGAAAGGATAAGTTGCCGAAGTATGGATTAATCATTGTTTTTTCATACTGGGGGTGTATTCGAATAGAAACATCACTGCCACGTATATCAAACGTGGAGAGCTATCTTCGGAAGGATTTAACGGACATACTAAACAGCCGTCGATCTTTTTCGACGGCTGTTTTTATTTTTACTAGTGGAAACGCCATGCTGATTTCTGACTTTCTAAAAGGAGTGTACATCTTTGTCCAATACAGCAGCATCCTCAAATCCAACTCAATTAAAAAGAACACTAAAAGCACGCCACCTTATGATGATCTCTCTAGGGGGATCGATCGGAACAGGAATTTTCTTAGCAAGCGGCGGGGCCATTCATACGGCTGGACCAGGAGGAGCCTTGCTTGCCTATGCAGCTGTTGCCATCATGGTCTACTTCCTCATGACGAGTCTTGCAGAGATGGCCGCATATATGCCTGTTGCAGGCTCTTTCAAAGTGTACGCAACTAAATTTGTTGACCCGGCATTTGGTTTTGCGATTGGCTGGAATTATTGGTATAACTGGGCCATCACGATTGCGGCAGAGCTTTCTGCAGTTGTACTAATTATGAAATTCTGGTTTCCCGAAAGTCCTTCATTTATTTGGAGTGCACTTGCGCTTTTACTGATGTTCGGCTTCAACTTTTTATCTGCTAAAGGATTTGGAGAATCGGAATTCTGGTTTGCCCTTATTAAAATAATCACCGTTATCGTTTTTATCATTACTGGTTTTTTAATGATTTTCGGAATTATGGGTGGAGAAGCAATTGGCTTTACAAACTTCACTATTGAGGAAGCACCATTCAATGGAGGATTTTTTGCTATCCTAGGTGTATTCATGGCAGCTGGCTTCTCATTCCAAGGGACTGAACTACTTGGAGTAGCCGCTGGCGAAAGTGAAAATCCAGAAAAATCAATTCCTAAAGCGATTAATACTGTTTTTTGGCGCATACTACTTTTTTATATTTTAGCTATTTTTGTTATCGGGATGATTATTCCTTATACAGACGAACGGCTATTAAGTGAGACAGTTTCCTTTAGTCCATTCACACTCGTTTTCGAACGAGCAGGATTCGCTTTTGCTGCATCTGTTATGAACGCGATTATTTTAACAGCTGTATTATCTTCTGGTAACGCCGGAATGTTTGCAGCCTCTCGGATGCTTTGGGACCTAGCACGTGACGGAAATGCCCCTAAATTCTTAGGAATGTTGAATAAAAAAGGTGTCCCTATCAATGCCTTAATCTTAACAACTCTTGTTGGATCCCTTGCGTTTCTTTCTACCTTCTTCGGTGATGGTCAAGTATATATCTGGTTATTAAATGCTTCTGGAATGGCTGGTTTTGTTACATGGCTTGGGATTGCGATTAGTCATTACCGGTTTCGTAGAGCCTATCTCGCCCAAGGTGGTGATTTAACCGCACTGCCATACCGAGCAAAATGGTTTCCATTTGGCCCATTATTCGCATTAGTTCTATGTACAATCATCATTTTGGGGCAGAACTTTCAAGCCTTCACAGACGGAAAAATTGATTGGCACAGCTTATTTGCATCCTATATCGGCTTACCTCTTTTCTTAATCTTTTGGTTAGGTTATAAAATAAAGCATAAAACAAAGGTTATTCCTTTAAAAGAATGTGATTTAAAGAGAGAGATTTGATTACCTACCATTGTTAGACGAAGAAAGCCCTGACTTTTAACTATTCATGGAGTCAGGGCTTTTATCTATTGCTTTACCTTTTAATTTTTATTAAATCTCTCTTGAAACCATAAAGCTGCTTGATGAATTTCACTACCTGATAATTGATGGCCATTGTTTTCCCAATGTATATGGACATCTGTATGAGCATCCTTTAAAAGCTCGGACAAATCCGTTGTTTCTGCCGGTGGACACAATGGATCATTTTTCCCTGCCCCAATAAATACTTGAGTCTCACTTAAATCAGGCAATTGAATGCCTCGTCTCGGAACCATCGGATGGAAAAGGATGGCTCCTTTTAAGGAATCTTTGTGGTGAAAAAGGAGGCTAGCTGCAATATTGGCACCATTAGAATAACCGACAGCGATGACATTATTCCGATCGAATCCGTATTGTTCTGCACTTTCATCTAAAAATTGATTTAGTTCCTTTGTACGAAAAATTAAATCTTCCTCATCAAAAACCCCTTCAGCAAGCCGGCGAAAGAAACGTGGCATCCCATTCTCTAAAACATTTCCTCTCACACTTAACAAAGAAGCTTCATCTGAAATCATTCTACCAATATTTAATAAATCGTGTTCTGTTCCTCCTGTACCATGAAGGAGAAGGAGAGTAGGCGCATTAACGCCTTGCCCCTTTTTAAAAATATGCTTCATGTTTTTCATCCCCCTAAAAGACTACTCTGCTTTTGTATTTAAAGGCTTTAATCTTGCTTCAATTTGCTCACGTCTTGGCTCAAGAAATGGCGGCAATGCGAGTGATTCACCTAAATGAAGAATATCTTCATCCGTGTCAAATCCTGGACCATCCGTTGCTACTTCAAAAAGAATACCATTCGGCTCTCTGAAGTAAAGAGAACGGAAGTAAAAACGATCAACAAATCCAGAATTCGGGAACCTTGCTTCACTAATTCGGTTAATCCATTTACGCAATTCCTCATCATCTTCTACGCGGAAAGCGACATGATGGACACTACCATATCCAGGACGTTCTTGTGGAAGATCTGATCTTTCTTCGATATGAACTTCTGCACCCGTTCCTCCTTCACCCGTTTCATATACTAAAATTTCTGGTTGACCAGCAATGGAAGATGGGTATTGTCCTTTTTTGCGAAAGCCCATCAAATCGGTTAAGACACCAATAGTTGGCTCCGCATAGCGCACTGTTAACTGAACTGGACCAAGTCCGATAATTCCATACTCTTGTGGAATCGGGCTCTTTTCCCATGCAACCCCACCTTGAACTCCTACATTATTTTCATCAGATACTAGAATTAAGCGCTGACCCTCGAAATCTTTAAATGCTAACGTTAATCGGCCTGCTCGCTCTTTTATTTCTTCGTGTTCTATATTGAATTCATCAAAACGCTGTTCCCAGTAATCTAATGCCTTATTATTTGGAACGCGAAGAGATGTAGCAGAAATGCTATTTGTTCCTTCGTATGCCTTAGCTGCCATCGGTATTTCGAAAAATGTTAATTCTGTACCTGGATTCCCTTTTTCATCGCCATAAAATAAATGATAAACAGATGTGTCATCTTGATTAACTGTTTTTTTCACTAGTCGTAGACCTAATACTTTTGTGTAAAAATCAAGATTTTGAGATGCTTTTGCTGTAATAGCTGACACATGGTGAATTCCTTTAAATCCCATTTAAACAACCTCCAATAGTTTGTTTATTTTTGAATTTTTCTTAGTAAATCAAGAAGCTGTTTCTTTTCATCGTTGTTTAACCCGGAAAACTGTGCTGCTTGAAATTGCTCTTGTTTTGGAACTATTTCATCAAACAACGCTTTACCTGCCTCTGTTAATGAAAGGTATTTCGTTTTCCATTCCTGCTCCCGCTTTATCAATCCTAGTTCTTCCATTTTATTTAACAGTTGCGTAATATTTCCTTTCGTAACGAACAGCTTATCTGCAAGTTCTTGCTGAGATAGTTTCTCCGAAGAACCTACTTGAACCAAAACATCAAACTGTGCTACCGACAGATTCCAATTTTTCAAATGCTGATTAGACTCGCGAATACTTCGGTTATAAATTCGTGAGATACGGAACCATACCATTAGACCTAAACGTTCCTCTTGCCTAGACATGTTCTCGTTCATGCTGTCAACTTCTTTCATTTTATGTTAGTTTATAACTAAACTGATATTTGTATTCAGTTTATAACTAAACTGATTTCGTGTCAAGTTATTAATAAACAACCAAAAGAAAAAACCATCATCAATATAATATTGAAAATGGTTCATTATGTTCAATCACTAAAATACATCATACGGCACCCATCCTACGAGACCGTCGCTCTTTTTTATTAGTATATAGCCTGGCTGATTTGCATCCAGAATCTTTACAACCTCACCTTTCTTTACGGACAAGAAAGTGGTGCTTAAATCATCTTTACAAAATGTACCCTCAGCGTTTTCAACTAAATACTCATTTTTTATCCACTGTTCAATGCCTAAATTGATGTTTTCACAGAGTGTAAAATACTCTTCCCGATGAATAACGTTCATTTTATAATTCGGATAAGTTACGGTTCCGACCCGATTAGTCTGATCTACATAACTTCTTTTTACTGCACGCTCTTCTTGTAGTTCATCTACCCACTGAAAGGAAAATCGATTATTTTCATAGATAAGTGCATTTAGCTGGCCATCCATTTTTATCTGATTTCCACCATCAATGGAAATGATTCTTTTTTCAAAGTCAATGATTGGGTTGTTGGAGCTTTCAGTATTAAAACGGTAATTCACAGCCGGCCAATGCCCGACGATAACAAGTTTCTCAGCTTGATGCGCTTTATCATAAAAGGAATCAATGGATAGCGCATTGTTTTCAGCTGTATTCTCCCAGTCCAAACGATTTTCAATACCCGCATGAACTAAAATGAATGACTCTGTTTCAATAGCAAGAGGCAATGAATCAATCCAATCGATTTCAGCTCGATAGTTCTCCTTATAAAACTGAGCAAGCTCCATTGTATCGCTGAAATCTTCAACTGTTTTTTGATGCTCAGCAAGCATTTCATTTAAGATGGAGTTCTTCCGTTTCTTCATATAATTTAGGATAGCGTCGTTTCCTTCAAACGCAAATCGATATAAAACATCACAGTTCCCTTTTGTAACAAACACATCAGGAGATTGTTCCGCAAGCTTCTTCACATAGCGAACAACCTCTAAACTATTGTCTCCCTTATCACAAAGGTCCCCATTGATAATTAAATAATCATCATTGGAATAGTGAACTTTTTCTAGCAGGCTTATCAGCAGTGATAAATTAGCATGGATATCAGAAATAATGATTACTCTTCTATTTGGCTGTAAGGTCACTTTCTTTACATTTATCATGAATAACTCCTTAAGATCATAAAAAATTGTCGAATCACTATAATTATCTCATTTTATAATAAAAAGAATATTATGTTAAATTTTATTTTTCTATTTTCAAATGAAAGTACCTACTATCAATGTGAACTATTCTCGTAAAAATACTTATTGACTGAATATTATTTAAAAGATACAATGATTATTAATTTAATATTGATAATTTTCTTATCAAGAGAGGTTGAGGGACTGGCCCTTTGACGCCTCAGCAACAGACTGATCAATCCGCAAATGCGCTATCAATCAGTACTGTGCTAATTCCAGAAGCAATAAAGCTTGAAGATAAGAAGGGTTATAACCGTGATGTTAAGGCCTCTTCTTTTTCTAAAAGAAGAGGTTTTTCTTTTTTCAAAAACTCTTCAAGCGAAGTAAGTTGCAGGATTAGTATTACTATTTTCAGGAAGAGGAGATTGAACAATGTCGAATGAATTAATCAATGCACTAAATCTATTAAAAGGAAAACAATGGGTTGATCTGACTCATACATTTAGTCCAGATTCACCACATTTTGCTGCTTTTGATTCTGCGGAATTTAACACCGTTTTTTCCCATGATGATGGTTTTTTCGCACAAACCTTTAAGTTCCCAGGTCAGTATGGCACACATATTGATGCACCGATTCACTTCGTAAGAAATACGCGTTATTTAGATGAGCTAGAATTGAAAGAGTTAGTTCTTCCGCTTATCGTCATTGATAAATCCAAGGAAGCTGAGGAAAATCATGACTTCACATTGACGGTTGAGGATCTATTACAGTTCGAAGCTGAGCATGGCCGCATTGAAGGGGGCACATTTGTCGCTCTGCGCACAGATTGGAGCAAGCGCTGGCCAAATAAAGAAGCCTTCAACAATAAAGACGCTGAAGGAAACAACCATGCACCAGGCTGGTCACTTGAAGCATTAAGATTTCTCTTCGAAGAAAGAGAGATTAAAGCTGTTGGTCACGAGACCTTTGATACAGATTCTAGCATTGATTATTTAAAAAACGGCGCACTTCTCGGAGAATACTATGTACTCGAGCGTGATACCTATCAAATCGAACTACTAAAAAATTTAGACCAAGTTCCTGCTAAAGGAGCAGTGATTTTCAATATTGTACCGAAGCCAGAGAAAGCATCAGGCTTCCCAGTGAGATCCTTTGCCATCATACCATAAAGGAAATAGAGTAGAGCACAAATTTTTTGTGCTCTACTCTAATTAACTAGACTAGTTAAATTATTTTATTACTACTATATCCCTCTATTACATTTAAAAAATTACTAAGAGCCTTCGATTGATAGCTTTCCTTGCGATAAATGAACAATGTTGGAATAAGCGATGATTTATCATGAATTTGATGATATTGAATCTGATGGAAAGAAGCTTGTTTTTTCACAACAGACAACGGAAGCAAAGTAGCTCCTAGCCCCGCAGCTACACAACCCAAAAGTCCATCTAATGTGCCAAACTCCATTATTTTTTTCGGAACAACTCCATCTGTTTGTAGCCAATGCTCAAATTGTGCTCTATATGAACATCCACTGCGAAAAACAATCATTGTACTATCTTCTAATTGTTTCAACGAAAGAATGGGTTTGTGCTCTAACGAGGTTACTAACACAAGCTCTTCAACGATTAGTTTTTTCGATTGTAAATTTGAGTGTGATATTGGCCCTGCAATAAAGGCGCCATCCAATTCATAGTCTTCTACTCTCTTAATATGATCACTAGTTGGTCCTGTAGAGAGAGTGATATCAACATCTTCGTTCTCATTATGAAACTTTGTTAATAATAATGGTAAATGGATGGCTGCTGTCGTTTCCATTGAGCCAATTCGTAGCGGTCCATTTGCTTTCTCACTTTCCACCATTATTTGTAAAGTGTGTTCATATAGCTGAATCATTTTATTTACTTCTTCTAAAAAGAGCTCCCCTTTTGGCGTAAGCGTGATCCCCCGGTTATGCCGATAAAATAATTGTGTTTGATAAAGCTTTTCTAAGCTTTGAATTTTCATCGTAATATTCGATTGGGCATAATTCATCTCCAATGCAGCTTTGGAAAAGCTCCCGTTTTTGACAACACTCTTAAAAGCATATAAATCATGGATATTCATATCACTCAATCCTTGCTATCAATAATATTGATACCAATTATAACATTTATGTATTTCACTTGATATCAGACATACTGGTATGATGAATTTACAACTAAATGTAAGATTTATAGACGATATCTAACATACCATAGAGGAGATGAAGCATGAATAACCATTCTAATCGATATTTTATTGGAGGAATTCTTGCTTTAATCATTTCAATGGGCATTGGTAGATTTGCATATACGGTTATTCTTCCTTATATGCAGGCAGAGCTTGCCTTTTCTAATGCAACAGCAGGATTTCTAGCAACTAGCAATTATGTTGGTTATTTTCTTGGAGCTTTACTTGCTAGTAAAAGAAATTCGCAATATCGTAAAGTAAATCTACTTCGTTTAGGATTAATCATTAGTATTGTGACAACAGCGATGATCGGCATTTTTTCTTCCTACCCTCTTTGGTTTATTACGCGTTTTATTTCAGGGATAGCCAGTGCGTATGTTTTTGTCGTTGCCTCTAGCATTGTCCTTGATCGTCTGGCTTTCAATAACCGCAGCCACTTATCTGGTCTATTTTATTCTGGAGTAGGACTTGGGATTTTGTTAAGCAGTTTAGTTGTTTCTAAGCTAGATCAATGGTTTCACTGGGAAGGAACTTGGGTTGGACTTGCTTTATTATCCTGTGGATTATTTATATTCATCTGGTTCTTCATTCGAGAAGAGGAGCAGGAGAAACTCTTAGTTAAACATAACGTACATCAACAAGATATGCCTACTTTTCCAAGACATATGATCCTATTGCTAATCATTGCTTACGGATTAGAAGGATTAGGCTATATTGTCACTGGCACATTTATCGTTTCCATCGCTGAGAACTCAACACATTTTCATGGGGATGCTGCAACAGTTTGGCTCATTGTTGGAATTGCTGCCTCCCCCTCCTGTATCATCTGGTCTTATTTTGGAAAAAAAATCGGCTTTATCAAATCATTAATATTCGCGATGCTCCTGCAAGCGATTGGAATTGGCTTACCTGTATTTGGAGAGAATACAAGCTTAATATTTATAAGTGCCTTTTTATTCGGAGCAACCTTTATGGGAATTACAACCCTTGCGACAACATTAGCAAGGCAACTGGCACCTACTAACAGTAATCACATACTCGGTTTTTTGACTGCTAGCTATGCGCTTGGTCAATTGCTTGGACCTGCACTTGCTGGAATTCTCGCTACTTTTACGAATAGTTTCCTTTATGCTCTACTTGCTGCAGCTATCATTGTAATAATTGGCGCAAGTCTTTTATTAATTGGAATAAAATATGAAAAAATGGGAGGAAACCAACATGCCATATGTAAACATCAAAATTACAAATGAAAATGTAACCCCTGAAAAGAAAGCACAACTTATCGCTGGTGTAACACAATTGTTAGTCGACGTTCTAGACAAAAATCCGAACACGACGGTTGTCGTTATTGATGAAGTCGATACCGATAACTGGGGAATCGGTGGAGAAAGTATTACCGTAAGAAGAAAAAAGGAAAAGGCGTCAGAAAAATAGGTCATTAAAAATAGACTTCTCATTTGAAGTCCGTCATTACGACAAAAGGCATGCGAATAAACCTATTCGAATACCTCTTGTCTTTTTTATTTCTAAATTTACATACGCTTTGATGCGAATTAAATTTTTCTAATCCCTACCATTTCAAACCTTTTCTAGTGCTGGTCTGGGAAATCTAGTGTCTTAATTGGATTATGATCGCCCTGTCCAACTGTAATTCCTCCAACGACAACAAAAGCAAACGATAACAGCATAAAAAATTTCATAACACGATTCTTCATTTTACTCCTCCTAGAATGTGATATTATCATAGTATTCTAATTATTCTGTATTGTAAAAAGTAATATAAAGGGGTAATTACCAATTTAATGCTATTTTTAATCATTTTTATGGTATCTTCTATATAAGACGCTTATTTTATGAAAATAATCATAGGAGGGCATAGTATGGCGATGGAACATATCGGGGATAAGATTAAACATCTCCGAAAAAAGAAACGAATGTCTCAGGAGGATTTATGCAGAAATATTTGTTCGCAATCGGAAATTAGTCGCATCGAAAATAATATGATCAATCCATCTTCCTTTATTCTACAGCAAATTGCAAATCGGTTTGGCGTTTCAATAGATTACTTTAACCACACTTCTATTTCAAATAGAGATGATTATAATGAAGCCGTAAAAAAGCTATTGGAAAAAAATCGAAGAGAACGAAATTATTTAGAAATTGAGCGAATCATTAAACAAGAATTAAATAGTCCAGCAATTAATAATAGTGATTATATGAGAGATTATTTGAATTGGCACAAAGGTATCATTGCCTATCATTTACATGGGAATGCGGAGCTCGGCTTAAATATACTGAACTCATCTCTTGATTTAAATGAGGTCATATACTCAGACCTAGAAATTGAGATTTTAAATAGTATGGGAATTTTATGTAGAAATGAAAAAATGTACGAGGATAGCCAACTATACTTTGAAAAAGCCTTAAATTCCATTAAGGAGTTTCCATTCAATAATAGAGATCGTTTGTTAATGAAAATTAGCTACAATTTATCAAAATTGTATACAGACATTCATCTGATCGATAAGTCTTTAACATTATGTGAAAATGGCATAAAGCTTTGTAAGTTAAATGAAGATATGTATTTATATGCTGAATTCCACTATCAAAGTGGGCGCAATTGGATACAAAAAGGAAACCAAAGCCTAGGATTAGAGTTTTGGAAAAAGGCGATTGAAATACTTAAAATCGATGATAAAACAGAATTCATAAATATTATTGAATCTGAAATAAACACTTATGAAGAATACCAAAAAATTGTATAACAATTGATTTTTCCAACCATTACTAAGGAGTTTTTTGTAAAAAAACAATTTACCTATTTAAAATAGGTATAATGCGGTGGTTATGATTATAAGCATTTTTTTACAAAAAATAAAAGTATGAATAGGTTTCTCAAAGAAAAACAAGAACAGAATCAATAGTTCGGGACATTATCGACATTGAGATTATTTATCGTTCAGATAAAATGCAATTAAAAGGAGGTCTTATTTAAAGAAAAAGGTATTTAGTTACATATCACCCTTGTATTATACTACTTGTAACATGTTAAATGTTATTTCTCCCCAACAATAGTAGTATAAATTTCATCTTGCAAATTGGCATTCTGAATAAATCGATTCGGATGCTTTTTTTGTTGTCGTATACTTCTACAAAGGCTCTGTTAAACATGACTGTTGATTTCCGCTCCAATCAACAGGTGAAAAGATCGATATTGTTCATTAAAACCAGAAGACTGTAGACATCCGCTTGTTGGATTTATCTACAGTCCGCTCACTAAATCAGATTCTATCTTGTTTACAGTTTGTTTTCCCTTTTAACTGACGTTGTTGCATTTAGAAACCTTTTCTTTCAAAATTGCTTTAAACCTTTCAGCCTCATCTACCTTTATCGCTACTTGTTCATATTCTTTCTTGATCCCCATTAACAATGTCGCTTTAACAGGCTGCTTTAATTTCAATAGGACAGTTGGATAAATTTTCTCGAAATCACGTGCAACAAAATCAATTGTATTTTTTGAAAGTTTCTGTTCTAGCTTTTCACGTTCTTCTATGACCTCTGCAATATCGTCCCATTGTATTTCCATTCGCTTCATTAAGCCTAGAGAAATATACATCCGATCATCCTCAACCTGAAGTGGATTATGGCGGACAGCTTGAATATCACCTAAAATCAAAATAACTGAATAAATATTAATAATAAGTAGGATTACAGATAAAATGAGTGATTTATCGTGTAGCCACCAATGAATTCCAATCGTTTCAATCACAATTCCATGTATCAACATGATTTGAAAAGCGATTAAACTCGAGTTTTTGTCGAGTGTGAACATGTTTTCTTTATGCTGTGGCCTCTTTCTCCACGCCCCAAATGCATAATAGAACATAAGCATTTCGGAACATATGATTTGAATAAGTGGATGCTCCTTCACATTTTCTTCGATAGCATTCGAAAAAGAAAATAAAAGCGGTAATGAACTTTTCTTTACAGTTTGAATGATATTGGGTAAAAATTTAAAAAGTGTGACGATCAACAAGAGTTCTAGTAAAATAAGCAGACCTTCTATTCCAAAACCAACCCATGTAAGGGCCTTAAAACGGAGCCAAATACTCCATCGGAATAAGAAAGCGGGCTACAATGAGCCCTCCGCCCATCAATATAATAAGGTGCTTCCAATTCAGCTTTCGTTTCCAGACTAAGAATAAAATAGGGGCAACAATGGTTAAATCAATGAGTGACCCTATCACTATACCGTTTGTATTTTCAGACAGTAAACTAATACCGAAAGAAGATCGATAAAGTGTGAAATTTGAAGCTAACACAAGCAATAATAAGAAAGGCCATATAAAATGAATTGAGCCTTTTTTTAGAATCATGCTCCTCACCTTACTTTCGTCTATTACCAACTAGCTAGCCTATTGCTAGCTATTAACTATCAATCGCTATCTATCTGCTATTTTGCTAGCTATTGCTATCATCTTTCTATTTCTTAGCTATCAAGCTGCTATTCTATCGTTTTCTACATAACCAGCATAGCCGCCCCAAGCATCCCAGCTTCATTTCCAAACGCAGCACGTTTTATTTCTAAAGGATTCAGTTTCATTGGTTCTACTTTTTCAAGAAGCTCCTCCCACCAATCATCTGCCGATTCTGAAACTCCTCCTCCAACCACAACACAGTCCATATCCAATACCGCTTGTAGTGAAGAAATTACGATCGCGAAATCTGAAACAAAGCGTTCACGAACGCTTATTGCACTTGAATGCCCATTTGCTGCTAGCTGGAATAAATGTTGCGGTTTTACTAGTTCACCTGTTTCTTGGTCCATTACATTATATTCTTGGATCATCCTTCTTAATGCCGTACCAGACACATATTGCTCACTGCAGCCTAATCTTCCACAACCACAGACAAGTCCATTAGGATACAAAATAAAGTGTCCAACTTCTCCCCCACCGCCGTGCGCACCATTCATCACCTGTTTATTAAAAACAAGCCCACCTCCGAGACCTGTTCCTACAGTTAAACAAGCAACTCTTTCATAACCTTTTGCAGAACCAATCAGCACTTCTGCAAGAGCTGCACAATTAGCATCATTGTTTACCTCGACGCGAAGTCCTGTAGCTTCTTCTAATAGAGCCTTTACAGGTGTTCCTTGCCAGCCTTCAAGTTCTTTTTCAAAAGTAATGACTCCTGTTTCTGCATCTACCATTCCTCTTGTACCAATCCCAATGCCTGCAAG
>JAEWIG010000228.1 GCA_023387295.1 Bacillota bacterium
TGTAATGATCGTCTCAATTGTACGAGATCTCTAGCATTTACATTCCCAAATGCGACCCTTCCAGCAAGTCGTTCGAGGTCATATACTTCCTTTAACTTCTCTCTTAATTCCTCCCGTTCAAAATAAGAGGCAATAAAGATTTCAACGAGACTCTGGCGGCGATAGATTTCTTCTTCATTTACAAGCGGACGATTCACCCACTGCTTTAAAAGTCTTCCACCCATTGCCGTTTTCGTCTCATCAAGCAGCCATAGCAAAGAACCTTTCTTTCCCTTCGAGCGAATTGTATCCGTTAGTTCAAGATTTCGCTTAGAGAAATAATCAATTTTCATATATTGATTTGCCTGATATGTCGTTACATTTTGCAAATGATCTAAGCTACGTTTCTGTGTACGGTATAGATAGTTAAATAACCTTGCTGTTGTATGACGCAGCTTGTCCTGATTAATGGCTTCTAAAAGAGACTGAAACTGCATTTTCAGCATACAATCATCTTCAAATGAAATAGTTACTTCCGAACGCTCTTTAATTCTTCGTTGCCATTCACCGTTAAATTCTGCTGAAATAACTAATTCCTTAGCACCTGAGATAGAAAGCTCATTTAACACTTCATCAAAGCCAGTGCTAATTAAAGTTACTTTTGTTTCACCTGTTGAAATATCATTATAACTAAAGCCGAATGTATCATCTTCAAAATAAGAGATTGAGGCAATAAAATTATTTTCTTTATCCTGCAAGCCTTTCCCTTCCATCATCGTACCTGGAGTAATGAGCTGTACGACCTCTCTACGCACAACACCCTTCGCTTGTTTGGGATCCTCTGTCTGCTCGCATATTGCTACTTTGTAGCCACGTTCAATTAATTGCTCAATATACTGGGATGCTGAGTGATGGGGAACTCCACACATTGGAATTCGATCCTCAGAACCCCCTTCTCTACTCGTTAAGGTAATCTCCAATTCCTGAGAAGCCTTAATCGCATCATCAAAAAACATCTCGTAAAAATCACCAAGACGAAAAAATAAAAAGGCATCCTCGTAATCTGCCTTTACTCTTAAATATTGCTGTATCATAGGCGTGTAAGCTGCCATAATTTCCTCCATCGTTTGAAAATATCAATACTATTGTTTGTTGCATCACCACTTATTATAGCACATTCATCCGATTCATTTATTCATAGAATAATAAAGCAGCACTTCCAATATACGAAAGGCTGCTTTTTGCTAGATTGAATAACTATTTATCGCAGATTAACGGGCAGTAAGCCCACACGGATTGAAGTTTCACTTTATTATTATTAATTTTTTTCGAAGGCTAATTTCAGCCCAAATAGAATAAGGATTCCGCCAGTTAATCCTTCCACCATTCGGATTGTCGATGGTTTTTTCATAAATTCACTTATATAGTTAATCAAATAAATATAGAAAATAAACCAAAGGAGTGTTAAGACCGTATACGTTAATCCTAGAGCAAAAAACTCAATAAACGCATTATTTCCTGTACCAGCAAATTGAGGTAGGAAAGTTAAAAAGAACACGGCTACTTTCGGATTTAGTAAATTTGTCAAAAATCCTTGCTTGAAATATGATTCGTCAACGTATTTATTTGCTTCTCCGTCTTTTTCAATATTCGACTGTTTTTTTAATAGGAATATAAAAGATTTACAGCCTAAATAGATTAAATAAATGGCACCTACATACTTTAAAATAGAAAATAAAAAAGCTGATTTGACAATTAAAGCTGACAAGCCGAATACTGCTGCAAGTGTATGAATAAGTAACGCTGTTAATGTTCCACAAGTAGTTTGAATCCCTGCTGTTTTCCTCTTGGAAATTGTATTTTTCGTAATGAGTGCTGTGTCCGGACCTGGGAGAATAATTAGCATAAACGCCATGAAAACAAATAATAAATAATTTTCCATCATGAAGACCCCTTGTTCATTTTTCTTATTATATAATATTCTGAAAAATAAACAAAGAAAAACTAGGAAGTAAAAACCTCCTAGTTGATTAATCTTTGTCAGATTCTGAAAAATTCGGATTTATTTCCGCAAATTCATCATCATCCAGATCATCATCACCTAATCCCCATACATCATCATCATCATCACAGTCGCATTTATCTTCGTGAACCGCAACACATACTTTCGTTTCACCGATAACTTCAACAAGGAATTCTCTTTCCACATGGACGATGATTTTGTTACCATTAGGAGAGATTACACATTCAACGCAGTTAGGCTGTTGTTGGACACGTGCGATGACTTCACGATCATCTAAACAATCTGGGTCACGGTATTTTAGTTTAATGACATCTTTATATTCAACACGTTCGGTAACTACTTCCGTTTTTGTATTGTCGTTATAAGAATACCAAACATTAATGTCATAATAGCCGCAAATTTCGACTGTCTTATCGACCTTTTTCGCTTCGTACTTATGGTTTATAATCCAGCAACCAAGTATGCTCGTTGGATTATGTTTAGGGCTAATCGTATGATTGGACTTTGTAAATTTTCGTCCTTTCGCTACGACCGCTTTGGTAATAATCTCTCTGTATTCTCCCATTGCGAGCGAACCTCCTCATTCATTTTCAATTCATCCTATGCGAGATATTAGACTAGTGTGCGATATTTCTGGATGTTTAACGAATTATATATTCGCAACTTTCTAACATCTTTATGATAGAGTTTATCTACGTCTAGCTTCAGCGCCTACCCCCTCGAGGTCACAAGCCAATCCTCTCAGAAAGGTAAAGTACACCTTTCCGAAAGTCTCGTCTTGTGCTTGTCGGGGGTGAGCACAAAGGAAAACTTCTGCGAATATACATCGCAGGAACAAGTGTTCTTTGATTGTTCCGAAGGCGCTTACGCATTTGTTCCTGAATATTAGGTAAAAGTGTTGGCATACTTCATATTATGTTTTTTCTAGACAGATGTGCCGTAACAAAATTTCCGGATAGAATAATACAGGGGTTATGATGATATTTTATCTAGATCAAAAAATCCCCTGAACCGAATAAGTCCAGAGGATTTTACAATTAATGATTGTGTGAGCATTCAGTGTTTTTGATTTTAGAACCAGTTTCCCCACTTAGTAAATTGCCGCCAGTAGCAAGGATAATTT
>JAEWIG010000320.1 GCA_023387295.1 Bacillota bacterium
GTAACATGACACCCCTCCCTCTGTAATTATTTTCATATATTCTGTAAATGCATAAGTTATTAAACTTCTAGTTTAGCAATACATCATATTCATTCTAAATGTAATCCATTACATTTTTGCTACAAAACACATAATATTCCGTCTATTGATTTTGAATGACGTTCTTTGTCAAACGAGCCTACTATTTATTCATTTTTAGCAAAAATTTTCTCAACAACTTTCAAAGTTGCAAAAGCATCTTCTCCCGTTACAGGTGGCTTTTCATCATGACGAATGCAGTCAATAAATGCATCAATTACACCGCTATTTGTTTGTCGTTCATTTGTTTGAATGGGCTCTATTTTACACTCAAATACTGCACCATCCTTCATCTCAATAAGGAGATCTGCTTCTTCTGATTGATACATTTTCAAGATCCCTTTTTGACAATAAATGATGGTTGAATTATCTTCCTTCCCGTAATAAGTCCACGAAAATGCACCTGTACCGATTTTTCCTTTTTTCGTTTTAAAAATGCAAACAGCATTATCACAAACCTCGATCGGCTTTCCATGCTCATCGACTTTATCTAATGATCCGTGAAAAGCATGAACATCTACAATTTCATCACCTAATAAGTAATGAATCAAATCAATTTTATGAATTCCTAAATCACCAGCAACGCCAGTACCTGAACGTTCTTTCTTGAAAAACCATGTACTTTTCGTTTTGTCGACACCCCACGACTCTGGTCCTCGATGTCCAAACGTTGTTTTAAACGTTAGTACCTCTCCTAATTGCTTGCTTGCGAGAATTTCCCTCGCCTTTTGATGTACCTTTGTAAAACGTTGATTGTGATCAACCATTAATTTTTTCCCAGATAGACGCTCTGCTTCAAGGATTTTTTTCGCATACTCTACCGAAATGGCAAGTGGCTTTTCACATAATACATGTTTGCCATGCAATAGAGCACTCGTAGTGTAAAGATGGTGAGCATCATTTGAAGAACAATCACTAATCGCTATAATTTCATTGTCATGATAAAGCTCATCTACCTCTTTAACTGCCTTTCCGCCGAACATTTCCGCTAGCTCATTTGCTCTGGCAAAATTCCGATCAAAAAATACGATGTCTGTAACGTAAGGATTCGCTTTATATTCGGGAGCATGGCGATATTTCGTAATTGAACCACAACCGATAATCCCAACTTTCATTCCCTCCTCCTCCTTTGCAAAACAACATCCAACTCTTCGATATCAGCCCATCGTCGATTCACGAATAATCAGTTCAAAATCAAAAATGACACTTTCAACTTCGTTCCCTTTAATGTGGCTAATTAACATTTCAGCTGCTACACATCCCATTTTGTACATTGGTTGAGCGACAGTCGTCAATGTGGGATTCGTCATCGTAGAAAAATTAATATTATCAAAGCCTACAACAGCAATGTCATCTGGCACACGTAAACCACTATTATTAATTTCCTTCAATGCACCGATTGCTAAAGTATCAGAAACAGCGAATACAGCTGTCGGGCGATCCGTTAATTGCAAAAGCTTCCTCATCGCCTGTACACCATTATGAAATTCAAGTTCATTCGTGTGATAAATCCACTCATCCCGAATCGGCAAGCAATATTCCTTTAAGGCTCTTTCATAGCCTCTCCGTCTCTGCCTCGCATATAAAAATTTTTCATCAGAATTGATTAAGGCAATTTTTTCATTCCCTAATGTAATAAGATGCTTGACTGCATAGTAAGCGGCCAATTCATTATCAATTGTTACATAAGGGATCGTGCCGTTTTCATCGTATTCACTACACATAATAATCGAATGCTTTGCGGCTAATTCAGTAAGCTTTTCCCGATTTACTGTTGGATCCATCGAGATAATTCCATCCGCAAGCCGATTTTTCACCATATTAATAAAAATATTCTCCCTCTGTGGACTTGAGTCTGTTTGACATAAGAGAATATTATATTGATTCGCTAATGCTGTATGCTCAATCCCATTTATAATCTCAGTATAGTATGGATTGGAGATGCTCGGAATTAAGATTAAAAGTAAACGAGTTTCTGAGTTCCGCAAATTTCTTCCTAAAATGCTAGGTTCATATTTCAAATCCTTAATCACATTTTCAACCTTTAGTCGCGTTTTCGGTGTTACTGCTGATGGATTATTCAATACCCGTGAAACTGTTGCTACAGAAACACCAGCTTTTTGTGCAACTTGTTGAATATTTGTCATGATGTTTCCTGCTTTCTAAATATTTTTGAAATCGATTACATTTTCATTGTAAAATTAGCCCATATAAATGTCAATTGAATTTTCTGATTATTTTAAATTTAATGTTTATATTAGAAAATCGATTACTAATATCAGCCTTTCATGAGTCCCTGCTCCCGATCAGGTTATGTAAATGTCGTCGGCTTCATTTCTCTGCGCTTACGATTAACATCGAGGCTTGTTCAATGAATCCGACGACGATTTAGTATTTAAACATGAAAAGGGCGTCCCAAATTTTAGGACACCCACTGACCATCATAAATTTATTCTAATATCTTATCTACTCAAATTTCCCATCTCGATAATCCTTGTATGCTTGTAAAATTTCCTCTTCGGAATTCATGACAAATGGACCGCGAGCGACAACTCTTTCGCCAATAGGTTGACCTGCATACAGGATAACATGAAGTTTTTCTTTCGCTTCGATTTTCAGTTCACTTTGTTCTGCTTCCCCGCTGCGCTCCATCCAGAGAACTTGGCCTTTTTCACCAACTGTGTTTTCGCGTCCAAAAGCTCCTTTTCCTTCTAAAACATAAAGGGATCCATTGTAGCCTCCAGGTAAATCTTGAGTGACCGTCGTGCCTGCTTCAAGTACAAACTCGACCATCGTAACAGATACATGATTTTTCGTATCAGCTGTAACACCTTTAGATGAGCCAGAAAAGACACGGATCACTGCACCATCCTCATAGCGAACGGGCATATCTTGTGCACGCATATTTTGGTAGCGTGGCTCTGTCATTTTTTTATCACTCGGGAGATTGACCCACAGCTGCAAGGAATGAACCGTTTCTCCAACAGCAGGATCCTCTGTATGAATAATTCCTTTCCCAGCAGTCATCCATTGGACATCACCTGGTAACAGTTCTCCTCCACCTGTTTTATTATCCAAGTGCTCAAGCTTCCCATCAATTACATACGTAACCGTTTCAATTCCCCGATGAGGATGCACTCCGAATGTCCCTCGTTCGAAAAAATCTTCTGCCATTAACAAAAATGGATCATATTCTTCCCAATTACCCGATTCTAAAACCAAGCCGACTTTATGAGTTGGTGAATTTTCCTGATATGAAACGTTTCTTATACTTCTAATCCCTCTCGCAAAAACATGCTCGTTATTCATTCATAATCTACCCCTTTGATGGAATGTTCGTCATTTTACTTTTTGCACTTGCAAATTGAACACGGTATATCAAAAATAACGTAATAGTCGCCACAACCATCACAATAAAAATATTACTCACAACATAGGCAGCTTCATTCGTCATAAACGGATTAAGATGTAAATCCGTTTTCTTTATATCGAGCACCTTTCCAATAACACTCATCGAAATGGCACCTGAAATAAAATTCAACATTGAAAACAGCCCCATTCCTATACCTACCTCTTCTTTTGCCAATGTGCGAGAAATCGTATTAGACATGGCGATCTGCATGAAAGTTTGACCGACATTTCCTGCAATTAGGATTACTGCAATCAAATATGGCGATGAACCAACAAAGCTAGAAAGTAATGCATAGCATAGAATCATCATGAAGGCTGCAATGGATACAAGAAATGAGTTTCCACGGTTATCAGCCAATTTTCCGCCTTCTCTTCCTAACATCGCAGCTACGATAGCGGCAGGAAATAATACAAAACCAATGCTTCCAGGAGACAAACTGTTCAGTTCGGTCAAAAATTGCGGAGTCAAAAACGTCAACCCGAAATTCATTGCGGTAGCTAAAAAGGCGATGAATAATCCGACTGAATAGCTTTTATTTGTAAATAATCCTGGTTGAATAAACGGGTGAGCTGCTGATTTTATCCTAATCACAAATAATCCCAATACCATTGCACCAATTACAAATAATAACCAACTACTCTGTGTTATTGCTAAAAGAATAAAGGCAACAGCTCCTGCTAACAAGCTTCCTCCTAAAACATCAATATGGCCTTCTTGTGTTTCATCATCGACCAAATATTTTCGAAAAAATGGAAGTGTGACTAATGAAATGAGAGAAAATAAGAATAATAGTCTCCAACTTCCAATACTTGATATCATTCCGGCAACTACTGGTCCTAACGCACCACCAAGTGCAAGACCGATCGCAGATATACCAAGTGCCCTGCCCCTTTTTTCAGGAGGAAAATAACGAACAGGAATAATCATTGCGGTCGCTGGTAAAACCGCAGCACCTGCTGCTTGGAGGACGCGTCCGAGAACAATCATCCAAAAGTCAGTAGCGAGCATACCAGTAATCGATCCGACTGAAAACACTATCAGTCCAAATGTTAACAAATCCTTCAGTTGATATCTATCCGCAAGCTTCCCATATACGACTGAGCCGATCGCATAAATCACCATATAACCAGTCATAACCCAACTGACTTGCGAAGGAAGAAGCTGAAACTCTTTCCCAATCATCGGGAGAGCGACATTAAACATCGTTCCATTCATGACTGAAAATATTAAGGCAAAAACTAAAACTCGAAGCAGTTTATCTGCATCTTTCAGTACAGTGTCATTCATTTTTACCCCATCCCTATTTTTCATTAAACTTGTATACACAACAAAAAAAATATTGTTTTTATTGAGTTTTTATACGAAAAATAATAAATTAGTTGTGTATGCAACTAATTTTACAATATAGTTACTCCTGTTTCAAGTAAATGAGTGCTAAAATAAAACATGGACTAAATCATTTTTGGAAAAAAATAATTATACATAGTAGGGAGAATGTTTATGAGTACCGATAATAAAGGCTCCATTGGTCGTTGGATTTCATTGTTGCATAGGTATGGAAATGTTTACATGAATGAACAGTTAAAAGAATATAATCTAGGTGCAGGTCAATATCAATTCCTTGCTACTTTATATAAAAATGAAGGAGTATCTCAAGATGAACTCGCTTGCATCTTAAAAATTGACAAGGGAACAGCTGCTAGAGCGATCGCAAAATTAGAAAAGGAAGGATATATAGAAAGAAAAGTCTTTAGTGTGGACAAAAGAATTAAAAAATTATATTTGACAGATAAAGGGTATGCATTTGAAGCCAAACTCAATGCCATTTTGTCGGGATGGAAAAATATTATTACGAAAGATTTATCTTGTGATGAGCAGGAATCCGCTCTGAAGCTACTTAATAAAATGTCATTAAATGCTGAGGACTTCCTCGAAAAAATGAAATAATATAGGGTCCGAAACAGGCAGTACCCTTCTCTATGTTTCATTTAAATGAGACGGACACTTAACCCTGTTTCTCATTAAAAATAAATTCCAATTCATCATTTTCAATAACCACTTTCACATCAAATTCATCTAAGAACCAGGAATTTTCGTCATTAAAATAAAAAGTAATCCCTTCAACTTCCTTTTCAATGGTGATTTTTCCTTCTTTTCCAATAGAGACACCTAAAGAATGCTTTGGACGAAAAGCGGAAATTCCACCATATAGTTGAACGTAAAATTGAACAAAATCACCTTGTTTTAATTTCAATTCTTTTTTATACCATTTAGCAGCTTCTATACTAATTTCAAAATTCATTTACTAACCACTTTTCTTAAAAAATTTAAAACTGGCTTTCAATTTTTAAAATTGAAGGCCAGTTTTCAGCATTTTAACTTATACTAATGAAAGGGTACTTGCTCAAAATCTTATGCAAATTAAATATATGTAACAAACTCAGCAACCGGTTTACGATACCCTCTTGGCTTTCTGCTTGAGATTTTCTCTTTCCCGATTGTAATCATAAGCGCTGGTTCCATTTCATCAGAAATCGATAATATTTTTTTCAATTGGTCTGAGTCATAGCCGATCATCGGACAAGTATCCCAGCCTTTATTTTTAGCTGCTAGCATAAATAACATAGCAGATAAAGAAGCATTACGAATCGCTTCCTCTTTTTGGAACTCATCTCCTCTATTTTCATATAAAGACACTACATCTTCTACTTCATGGTCATACTCTTGTTGACTCAAAATTCCTAAATTGAGTAGACCTTCATAAATTCGCGCAGCAGCTTTATATGCTTTTTTATCGCCTAAAACGATAATGACTGCAGAGGCAGTTCCTACTTTATATTGATTATACGCAGCTTTTTTTACTAACATTTTTATATCTGGATCTGTTACGACTACATAATTAGTATGTTGAAGATTGAAAGCTGAAGGTGCCATTTTAACAAGATCAAAAATTTCATTAAGCTCTTTTTGTGAAATTGGATTATCTTCTAAAAAATTCCCTGCCGATCTTCTTATATTTACTACCTCTTCAAATGTATCCATCGTTATAGCACCTCAATATTATTATTTTCTACTTTTCCCCTTGTTATTTCCATCCAGTATTACCTACATAGACTTCTTAATGTCGAACTTTGTAATATCAGTTTACTAGTCAACTTATATTAATTCAATTATTATGATTCAGAGATATTAATTTTTAAAATAGTAGAATAATATTGCATATGTAATAGAACGAAAAAACCTAAATTCTCCCTTTTAAACTCCTGAGAATTTAGGCTTTAATTTTTGGTTATACTCGTATACTCACTTTATTTAAAAGTTTAATTAGCGTATCCTTATCTTCTTCTGTCATGGAATCAAACATATGATCAACTAATGTATGATGTTTTGGCATGATTTTTTCCATCAGTCTAGTACCATCTTCCGTTAATGAGACATGAATCGCTCTTCGGTCATTAGGACAAGCATTCCTTTTTAACAAGCCTTTTTGTTCCAGTTTATCTATCACATAGGTCATAGATCCACTTGAAATAAGGACGCTATTTACTATCTGATGAATCGTTTGTATCCCTTGGAGATAAAGAACCTCTAGTACCGAAAACTCCGTAATATTTAACTTATAAGTCAACAATTCCGTCTTAATGCGATCTTGGATTGCTTTAGACGTTTTCATCAAAGTTAAATACGGTTTATTTGTACAAGTTTCCGACATTTCTTTCACCTCCAAGCGATATATTTAACAACATATATTTTGAATTAAAATATCTTGAATATGAGATAATTATAGTGTTATTCTTCGGTAATGTCAAATCACGCAATTCTTAAAATGAAAAATGTCATGAATCTATAGACTCATAACATTTTTCAGCATCATTTCAATTAAAAATATTTGTAAATCATCAAGATTACATTACTTCTTTACTCGCATTTTTCAGGTAAAACACATTGGAGTGAAAGTCCCCTCCACGCTTTGCTACCTGCCGATTAACACCATTAAACTCCGTTGGTAGTTGTAGACCAACATGCATGAGCTCATCACCAAAATAAATCCGCCCCCCTACCTCATACGCCTTTTCTTTCGCTAGACCTCTAAGCCGTAAATTCTGTTGCTTTTGAGCGTTTGGTGTAGCCAAAACCTTATAGTAGCCAACTAAAGCCTCTGAACGGTCTTGATTAACGACCATCCAAGCAGTCTCATTACCAGAAAAAGGGCTCAATAGCCTGTAAAAATCACCCTCCCGAATCAAACGGCGATGTTTTTTGTAAAAGGCAACCTGCTTCTTAATTTCTGCTCGTTCTTCCTCCGTTAACGTTAGTGGATCCAATTCATATCCAAACGTTCCAAAGTAAGCTGTATTCGCCCTAGTTGATAACGGTGTCTCTCTTAATGTTTGATGGTTCGGAACTGCCGATACATGAGAGCCCATACTAAACAATGGATAAGCAAAGGAGGTTCCGTACTGAATCTTCAGCCTTTCAACTGCATCCGTATCATCACTCGTCCATGCCTGCGGTGCATAGTAAAACATCCCTGGGTCAAAGCGCCCTCCACCGCCTGCACAGGATTCAAACAAGACATGCGGAAATGACTTCGTTAAACGTTCATAAAGAGAATAAACCCCTAACATATAACGATGGAAAAACTCCCCCTGCTGATCGACTGCTAATTTTCGCGAAAAAGCCTCTGTAATATAACGATTCATATCCCATTTTATATAAGAAAGATTTGTCTGTTTGATAATTCCAGCCATAATGTCATATAGATAATCAACAATTTCCGATCTTGAAAAATCAAGTACTAGCTGGTTTCGACCCAAAGTACGG
>JAEWIG010000363.1 GCA_023387295.1 Bacillota bacterium
AGCTTGAACATCGTTTTTTAAAGTAGTAATTGTATTGACAGATTAGAGTAAAAGGATAATTAAATATATATAACGAATTATCTACAAAGAGCTTTTGGTAAGCTTAAAATAGATTTGTCTTCCCCACCGTTTATTTTCAATAGATAAAATTATGATTAGGAGAAAATCGATGTTTAATCACTCTTTAAATATTACATTTAGATTGTATCAAACAGATAATAGTATATATAAATCGTCACTTTTTGATTTAATTGATGGCGATCATGAAACCAAACAAACGAAAGGGCTTGCATATTTATTTAGCTTTTCACCGGAATTATTGAAAAAATTTTTATCTGTTAATAAAATTAAAACAATTATCAAGAAAAAACTTCCAAAGAGTGAATATGCTCAATTTTTGAAAAGTGATTATTTGAAAGTTGATGCTGAAATGATAAGTGTTGGGAGGGAAAGGATTAGGAGAGACATTACTCTGACTTTTTATTACAAAAGTAAAAAGGTGCTCGTTTTAATTATTGAAGCAAAAAATATAAAACTAGATAGGAATCAAAATTTAGATGAACAGCTTCAAAGATACATTGATTCAAAATACTTTCCGCACGATGAACATGTGCCTAAAATTGCTATTGCTTTGACGAAGTATAAACAATCTTTTAAGACAGAAGCATTTATATCAGTAACTTGGATTGAAATTATAGAAGTAATCCATCAAACACTTAAATTAAGTTTAGATTCTACAAAATCTTTAGTGTTAACGGATTACTATAAATTTATAACAGGAGTAGATAAAGGCATGCACTACTATGAAAAAGAAATATTATCTGTTCCGGCGGGTAAAACGTTTGAGGAGATCACAAAATATCATATACATGCTTGTCCAGATACCCCTTCATATAACTATCGTGACCCTCTGTTCATAACATTTAGGCAAAAGGGGGGTGGAGTTATGGATAAACTCTATAAGATTGAAGATATTCTGGTCCTTGCACCAGAAAATATATCAGTCTTAACAGATATTTCTGAAAGTGATATCTCTTATAAAGATAGATTATTAGCATATATAAATGACAGAAAAGCTGGTCATGGTTTCAGAAGTAATGATACGTACAGATTTTATATTCTCTCAGAACATGAGCATATTGCTTTGTCTCATAATCCACGTCCTGAGAAAAATAATACTGGGAGTCGGTACTATACTTTATCGGAGATATTAAGTGGACGAGAAATAGTCTTTACGGATTCTTGATAGTTTATTAGAAAAGAGTGCACTATGGCATAAAGTGGCCTCAGCAAAGGAATAACCAGTAAGATATAACAATCTAATGGAATTTCATAAAACAAAGAAGGAATCTAATCACAGATATAAAAATCAAGATAGTATTGGTATTCATTGCTTTTTGCTGTTTAAACAATCGGTTTTTAGATTCAAATATTATTGATTCTCTTAATACAGGTAGGTAATGACACGGAAAAGAACATCGTGCTGCCGCACCATGTTCTTTCTTATCCAAATCTATCAGCCTGAGTCTTTGAACCAAGTTCGCTGCTAGTCATTCGTCTGCAGCGGACATTGCAGCACAAACACCTGCAATCACCGCCGCACCGTGACTACCCTCCCACTTACAGTCGGGCACTCACTGCCGAATCACTAGCAGCTTGCACTGTGAGGTGGGCCTCATCTTTGAATATAGTTAAAGGCAATGAAAATACTCACCGTGCTCCTCGCACCGTGAGTATTTTTTATCCATAAAGCAATACTCATGAAGCCTATTCGAAGAAGAATGCCGCCAAGGTCGAGCTATCAAAGGAGAGAACTTGCTGCCGCAAGTTCCTTTCATCATTCGCTCGACTCTTTCCCCCTTCCCCTCTCCCACCCCCAAACCCCCGAACCCTCACCCCAACCCCCGTCAACGCGGAAGGATTAGGATGGGGGACTTGGGAGAGGGGAAGGGGGAACCTTGAAATGGAAACGCTCCGCACATTTCCATTTCAAGGCTTTGCGGCATCTAAATCACGATGTAACTCAAGGAAGGGAAGTTAATTCGAAGAAGAATTTTGAAAGCTAACTCATAGAAGAAGGGCGGGCAATGATTCGAATGCTGCAATCATTGTAAAGAAAATCATTTTACAATCATTACAGCACCAGAAACTTCCTCCCACTTACAGTCGGAAGCTCCTTTTCGAATCATTGCCCGCCCTATTTGAAAGAAAATTCGAAGAAGAGAGGAAAGAACTTGCGATAGCAAGTTCTCCATATTTATTTAATGGGATATGGATTCTTTTATGTAACATTTCAACTATTACAATGAATATATATAGAAAGAAATAAAAGAACGTTTATTCTTTTATTGTTTCTCTAAACTCACATTGTCGCCTCTATTTTTGTGATTATTAATAAATTAACTTATTCAGAATGCTTATGCAGTAACCTACAAAACACACTCCAATCTTCATTTGTATTTCTTAACCAATCAATTGGCAATCCAAAATTCATTTCACAATCTAACGGACCACCGATATGTTTATTCGAATACGGCGGTGCTTCATGTATTGTTTTTGCTAATAATATTTGATAATCAGAATGAGAGAGGTTACGATATTTCCATTTGCATTTCTTTAAAATAGGAGGATTATACAGCTTCTCTCCTTTTTTATATTCGATCCATCCTCGTCTTGTTTTCTCATCAACAAAATCAGTATTATATGCATATCCTTTTATTCGAACATTCCAGCGATGATATAAATAGTTATAAGGGTTATTTTCAAATCCCTCCCCCTCAGGTATGCTTTCTAATATGCCTATAACATAAATTTGTGTCCCGAAATTTATTATTTTATGTCGTTCTACTAGTAACCATTTTGAAGATTGTCTACTACCCTTTATATCTGTCTTAAATTTAAATTGTTTGTTTTCTCCATTTATTATTACTGTAGCCAGATCATTTCCTTCATCATGCACTAGCTGATCTTCCCATATGTCAAAGTCTACTTTAAAACTTATATTATAGTTAACTTCTAGGAATCGCTTAAATCCTATTTCAACTACTTTACCTATCACATGGTCCGCGATATAGTCATTTTTCTTACGAATGATTTGACTTCTTCCAAATTGTTTTAAGCTCGCAGCTTTTTTATCGTATAATTCCTCAGCAAATCTAAAGCACTGTTTGACATCTTCAAGAGGCACGTTGATTAAATATTGAAGATTGTTCATTTTATTTAACTCTTTATAAATGTTAACAACATGGAATTTTCACCTGTAAAAGTAATTCTTACAATATCACCTTCACTTGCTTTTAACCGATCCTTTAACCAATAACCAAGCGCCCTTAAATCCCCCTCTTTATAAAAATTCTTACCGAAATCAAGTTTCTTACCTTGTGATCCAGTAGCCTTTAAGGGTCCTTGAAAATATCCATCATCTGATGAACAATCAAATATTTCTCCTGTTTTAATGTTATATTTTTGTGCATTGTGTATACTAATTGGAATATAGACTTCATATTCATTTCTTTTTTTTATGATTCTAGATGCACCTTCTGTTCCCCAATTTAAATGTGCCTTTTTTAAAACAACATCAAAGGATTGACCCGTTCTACTCAAAATAGCATCCCACCTAAAATATAACTTTTTTTCTAAATTATACATCCTAATATAAAAACACATATCACCTTTAAAGGTGATATGTGTTTTTATTATTGGATTATAATAATTACATTAGGATTAGTAGAGAAAGGTAGATGAGTTTCTAATTAAAACAAAAGTTTTGAAAAGCCTACTAAAAAAAGCCCTTTTATATAGATTGATGACTAATTTAGATAACCTAGTCTCAGAATCTAACTTATCTCATATTGATATTAGTTCTAGAGCAGGAAGAAAAGGAAATTGGTTTAACGATGCTTATAATAATAATGAAGATATTCGATTATCTTCATTAGCGAAAATATTATCGATAATTAATAAAGAGAAAGACATTACAGAATATGTATTATCTGATTTATTTGATAAAAAGGTTTTAGAAATTGCTAGAGTCCTATCTAACATAAATGATGAAGATGAAAATTCAGTTCATGTTCTTGATTTTATTTCTGCTGAAGATGTTCTATTTGTCGATTTATTAGGTGATTGGGGATCCTTAGAATCGAAAAGAAAGCTTAATTCTGAAGAAAAAATGTCATTTCATAAAATTAAAGAGTTTATAAAACAACAACAAGGAGGTCAAACAGATGCCTGAAAGAAAAGTATGGTTTATTACACGTCCAGAACGTGATCCGAAATTTCATGTTGATGCACTTCAAGCACTTAAAAAGGCTACTAATGACTTTCAAATTATTTGGTCTCGAAATAGAGATGCTCATAAACGCTATGAAGAAGTATTAGCAACGGAAGGATTAAAACGCGATAATATAAGCCATGATGGATCAGGAGGAAGAACATGGGCTGCAATGCTCCGTACATTCGGATATGTTTACATTACATCCAAGGGAGAATTAACACTCACTAAAGTAGGGGCAGCATTACTTGAGGGCAAAAAGGTCCGTGAAAATATCTCAAAGCAAATATTGACTCTTCAAATTCCCAATTCCTATTTCTTAGAAAGTGGATTTCGACCGAAATTTGAAGACGACTTTCAAGTTCGTCCTGCTAGATTTTTAATCAAACTTGTAAATCAATCAGCTCTTGATTATTACGTAACTAAAGAAGAGATTACTTTCTTTGCTCTTACAGCTAAAAAAGACGATGAACTACGGAATGTAACATCAAAAATTATTGAATATCGGGAAGCAAATGAAATCGAAAGGGAAAAGATAAAAGAGACTGTAGCAAGTACATTTGATCATCGTGAGCGTTCAGATAAGGGTGCACGAGATTACGCCTCTGCTCATGGTGATGTAGCTCATACTTTTATGATGCTATGTGATTATACTGGACTTGCTGATTATGTAAGAGGAGATGCTTTAAGAGTACCCACTGAGAAGCATAAGAGTACTGCAGAAAAAATTGAAGAATTAGATGCTAGATATCCTTTTAATAAGCGTTACCTAATTTCATTAGAGCGATATTCGGAGAATGCTGGATTAGACATAGATAGTTATAAAGCAAGTACTTTCGGATCGATTGGTCCCGCGACAAATCGTGATAAAAGTATAAGAAAGGTTCACCGCCTTCTATCCTCTTATCCACTCTTACAAGCTCTTACTGTTGATGAGATAACAAGTATACTTGAACAAGAGCTTTCCCATAATGAGGCTAGGAAATATGCAATTTCATTAAAGGAATATCAGTATACATCTTTAAATGAAGATTTTGTGGAATCATTTTTATTAGAAGAAAATGACTTAATCTTTGAAGATAAGACGGCTGAGATACTAAAGGCTATTGGATTTGAAGTCGATTTAAGGCCTAAACCTGTAACAGAAGATACACGTACTGAAATAGAAATATTATTGCATGTTGATGAAACCACTGTCTGTATAATTGATGCGAAAAACTATAGAAAAAAATTTACTCTTTCTGCTAGCCTTGCCTCTCATATGGGTTCTGAATATATTCCAAACTATAACGGGTATAAAGGAAAGAAAGTATCTTACTTTGGTTATGTGACGGCCAGTGAATGGGGCGGCGAACGGAATTTAGAAAAAATAAGTGAAAAAGCACAAGCAACTAATCCGGATTTAATTGCTAAAGGTGCCATGTTCACTGCAAAATCTTTACTTGGATTCTTAGATTACTGTTTAGATAATGATTATGATCAAAATAAGAGAAAGCAATTATTCATTTCTTGCTTTACTAATAAAGGATATAGTAGTGTTTCAGAAATGATATAAAAAAGCAGACCTTAGGGGCTGCTTTTTTTTGTTGAAAAGTGTAGAATAGTAGCATACTGGTATGCAAGAACGTATTTTCGTATTATTCGATAAATTGTAAATAAGGAGAGATTATTAATATGATTTTTAAAAAGGGAGAGCTGTTTAATGGTCCTGGAGGCTTAGCATTAGGAGCAAAAATGGCCAGAATAATCAATCCTTCAACAGGAGAAGAGTTGCGTATCGAACATCTTTGGTCCAATGATTATGATCCAGCTGCTTGTGATACTTATCGCTTAAATATTTGTGGAAATATTGATGATAAGTCAGTACACGAAGGTCCGGTTGAAAAATTACCAATCGGTGATAAATCTATCTTAGGAGACATAGATTGTTTTGCATTTGGCTTTCCTTGCAATGATTATAGTCAAGTTGGTGAAAAACAAGGATTAAATGGAACATTTGGCCCTTTGTACTCTTATGGTGTTAAAGTATTAAAACAATATCAACCGAAGTTTTTTGTAGCCGAAAATGTAGGCGGTCTGCAAAGTGCTAATGAAGGAAAAGCCTTTATTCAAATACTAACAGAACTAAAGGATTGTGGTTATAAATTAACCCCTCATCTTTATAAATTTGAAGAATATGGCGTGCCACAGGCTCGTCATCGAATTATTATTGTTGGAATTCGTAATGATCTTTCTAAACAGGGTATTGAATTTAAAGTTCCAGAACCTACTACACCGTCTAAATATAAAACTTGTTCTGAAGCCATTACTAACCCTCCTATTCCTGAAGGGTCCCCTAATCATGAAATGCCTAGACATACAAAAAAGGTAAAAGAAATGCTTTATCATATCCCTGCTGGTGAAAATGCATGGTATCCAGGTATACCGGAGCATCTTCAGCTTAAAGTCAAAGGCGCTCGATTAAGCTCTATATATAAACGATTAGATCCTAACCGTCCAGCTTATACAGTTACAGGTAGTGGCGGCGGAGGTACCCATATGTACCATTGGAAGGAATTACGTGCTCTTACTAGTAGAGAAAGAGCTAGACTTCAAACGTTCCCTGATAACTTTATCTTCTGTGGAAATAAAGAACAAGTTAGAAAACAAGTTGGGATGGCTGTACCACCTGAAGGCGCAAAAATTGTATTTGAAGCTATATTAAAAACATTTGCTGGAATTGATTACAAATCTGTTCCACCTACCCCAAAACTGCAATTAGAGAATTTAATAGATAAGAAAAATATTACTCTTGATGAAATAGAAACAAAGTCAAAAAAGGAAGCTCTTCTCGTATAGGTACTAGTGACAGGGTTCATGTCATAGACCGCAAAGTAAAAGGTAGAAAGAGTAAAATAATATTGTGGTAAAGGTATTTGGTAATTCTTTTGATGATACTTTTTGGTAAAATACAAAGCTAACTTTATCAATACTCGTATATTTTAACAGTCTCATTACAAAAACTGCGTTTTTCGGTAACAAACATTGAAATTTGCCTTGAATTTCTCCAAAACAACTAATTACTTTTCGGTTCATAACAGCTACCCTACCACTATGCCTTTTAGAACGGCTTGACCTTGTAAATACGCATTTTGGTGGATTTACGAAAATTAAAACTGGAGGAATTTAGAAGTATGAATAAAAGAGCATTGATTGGTTTAGGGCAAAGTGGGACATTTTTAGTTGATCATTTAGCCGAATTTTTATCTGACACAGACTATTTTTGTATAAATTCATATGAATACAACGCTACTGCTGCAAAATATATCCCTCTTGAAAACCGATTTTGTTTCGGGCAAGAG
Source organism: Bacillota bacterium (assembly GCA_023387295.1). Lineage (GTDB taxonomy): Bacteria > Bacillota > Bacilli > Bacillales > Cytobacillaceae > Cytobacillus. The sequence goes on from JAEWIG010000363.1 coordinate 7,615, forward strand.
TCAGGATTTGCACAATGCCCTAAGTTAGCTTTAGAATTTCTTGAAGCTAATTTAGAAATTCAAAAAAAAATGTATACTTGGTTAGAGCAAATCTTCGATGTTTATGATGAAGTGATTTTGGGCACTTTTTTTACATCTGGTACTGGTGTAGGAACTTTAATTGACATACTAAGGCGATACGAGTTAATAGATAACAAAAAAAATTTAGGAGTAATAATATGTGCCCCTTTGCCACCGCACCATGAATACGTGCAAAGGAAAGTAGAATTAGAGTATAAAGAAATAAGTCGTTATATAAAATCATATAAATATGCAATATTCCTTGAATACAAAGATTATGGATTTAGTAGGGTTGCAAGCGAAATGTTACACTTTAAGAGACAGAATGTCCTTGGTATTTTACAAGATCAAAGATTTAGAGATGAGCAATTAGTTCGTGAAATAAATACTAGCTTTTGCAAAGCTTATAAATTGGCCTAGCCGACAAAACTTGAATAATTCACGCTAATGGTTACCAAAAATCCATTTCTCATTACGGGGGGAAGCAGGAAAACACGGTTATCTTAACTCCATAACAACGTATTCAGCGTAGCGGTGTCTATACAAGGAGAAGGCATTAGATAACCTTGTTAGGTAAACCGAATATTTCTCAAGTGTCAGGCCAAGTGGTTAAAATCTGATGCTGCGAGGTTCATTGTCAAGACGAATACGTTGTATTTATAGCAACAATGGGAAAGGTTTGCTATTTACTAGTCAAGATAATAGCTGAATGTTAGTGGAACCCCTATTGTGTGTTTGTTTTATTTTAATACTTATGATCTTACGTAAGATTTCAACTACAGGGGCGTGCCGATGAGAGCGATGAAGATCTTGCAAGTAAACATGGTATCAATTTAATCGACTGTAGAAAGACTAAACTTCGTCAAGCCACAATTCGAATTGTGGCTAATACGGCAGAAATTGCAGAGATTATTACCATTGGAAAGCGTGAAGACCTTGAAGAATATAAAATAGCAACCAAGCGTTTTAAAAATTTGGAGAGTTAATCATTGTGATGGTAGGGTTTCTAGTGAAATCCTACTTGATAACCTACAGATGTGGCTTAAATAAAGAGGAAAAGAGGGGAACAAATGAAATTAAGAGATTTTTTAAATGAGCAAGAAATAAATCAGTTTAACGAACTTCAAATGGAGTTATTAGATGCTGTAAATCAAAAAGAACAAATAATAATCCAAGCAAAAATTGATAAACTATTAGACACAGCAAGAAGTCGCTACAACGTCTATCTAGCTAGCGATGGCGAAGCTTCATCTTGTTCCTAGGTTTGCTGTTCATTTGAAAATTTGATGGCAAACCTAGGTGGACAAATAGCTTATCTTGAATTTTACTAGCTTATGTTTTCCTCAATTTTCAGCCGATATGCTGCTACTTACTCTCCTTCAAATACCTCTCCAACGCCTCTTCAATCAAAATATAAATATTCTTTTCTTGCACCAATGCTTGCATTTTCAACTCTTTATGTAAATCTGTCCGTAAATCAAAGGATACACGCTTTCTTTCCACTTTCTTTTCTTCCTTTCTTGTTTCGTTGATTTCTTCATTTAAACCAACGTTCTTTTCTTGTTTGTTTTCTTCTCCTACAACTTCAGTCAATGCCTGGGCAGGAGTAATCACTCTTTGCTGACGTTTCATGTTTTTGATGTCATTTACCTTTGACACGATCAATCAACTCCTTATAAAAGCTTCTATACTGCTCGAGAGCTTGCTTAAGCTCTGCATTTTCACTGAATCCATATAAGGCTAATCTTCCAGTTTGTGCTCTCCGTGTAATCACCGTTTTAAATACAACATCCGGATAATCCTCTTCAATCATTTCATTAAACGCTTTTGCATCGGTACGTCTTACATCATTCAAAGTCCGAAGTATGCCAATCACCTTAGTATCGCGATTCCCAAATTCATTCGCACTTAAGACAGAATCCATAAAGTTAGGAATAGCCGAATAGCACCAATTCGAGCTTTCAAACAACACCACTACATACTCACTAGCACATAATGCATTCGTAGTTTGCTCACTTAATGATGGTGGCGTATCGATGATAATAAAGTCGTAATCATCCCGAACCTGGTCCAATACACTATCTAAAATTAAGCTTGGGTTCCCGGTAAATGGAATCGTTTCTCCTGTATACGTCTTCCCTGTATAGATCCAACGTGGCAAAGTTGCCAAGAAATTGGTTGCTGGCAGCACATCAAGATTTTCACTTACCTTAACAACATATGACTTTACATCATTATGTTGAATGGCCTCTAATACTGACTTCCCTACAAACTCATTTGAAGGTTGTTCAGTTAAAAGCTCCGTTAAATTCCCTTGTGAGTCCATATCAATGGCTAGTACACGATATCCATCTTCTTGAAGCAAATAAGATAAGATCCCAGTTGTGGTAGACTTTCCGCAGCCACCCTTTTGGATCCCCATTGTAATCGTAATTGCCAACCTTCACACCTTCCTTTCTATAAACGTTGTTTTCTTCTTTTCTTTATTCGTTTGTTCGTTATTATACTATTAATCTCCTACTATTAAAATAAAGTTGAGTATTTATCTGCAAAAATACTCTTTATAATCCATTAGAGTTTCTTTAATATAGTCCCAAATCACAACAATTCCATTCTCGACATCAAAAACCTTCCCGTGAGATTTTGGTCCATCGAATTTCATTTGACTAAAGTTACCATGAAAATCTCTAACGTAAGTTATAGGATAAATAGATTCATTACTGCATCGTTTCTGAAGTTCGTCTAATGGTACATGACCGAGTTCGTTCTCAACTTGGAAATATGCTCTTACAATTTTATGATTATACTGTTCTGGTCTTTTTGCCCATCTAGGAATTCTACTATTAGCCTTTCCAGTATCAGCATTCATAGTCCCAATAGTAGATTTTGTTGTTGGTGGTGTTTTATATGCTTGTGAAGCCTTAGAAAAGCTACTTGATATATACTGCATCATATAATTTTCAATTACTTCATTAGCCTCTTCTTTATTAAGTGATAAAGCAAGACTAAATTTTTCTATAACATCTTCATTGATCTTACATAAAAACGTTGTACTCATTTTTCTCCTCCCATGATATGTAATATGTATACTTGAATACTCATTAGTTCTTAATTACAAATGAGTATTTTTGGTATATCATACAACATTTACCAATTAATATCTATATTTCTATTAATTTTTCTCTCAAATCGCCATATTGTACGTATATTTGTTGCTATTAGATTGTAAGAATCGTGGTAAAAAATACCTAATAATGGTGTTACCGACATAATAATCTGTGTTTTCAGTCGAAATATCCAATATAGAAGAGAAGGTAGTCGATGGATTGGAAGAAGATTGATTTCTGCTAAAGGCTTCGAATCATTTCGTCATGCAAATACGAAGAATGAAAAATCAAACCAGCTACAGAAATGTGTTCATGTAGAAATAATGATGGTGTTAAAAGGAAACTAGATTACTGATCGTTGAAAGAAAGCTGCAAACTTTGCCGTTATACGTGAAACAACCATGCTGGCCATTTTAACAGAAACATTGTTTATTTCAAATCCAAATGAAGCCAAGCTTTTAAAGTTAGATGATTTTATTGAAAATGTGGCCATAGCACATTCTAAAGGGATTGCTGCAGCTGCTGGCTTAAAGAGAAAGGCCAATCCTAATCAACCAAGTAAAAAGCTTAACCATTTGAGTATTAATGTTTTATTGTTAACCATAGACAATCTTCCATTCTTCCTTCAAACTTTCTTTTGACAACTTAATAGCTTCTATATCATCCTCACTTTCTCCAAATCCAGTTGCTAATTCTTTTTTGTCATGAAGGTAACTAGTAAATGCACGGTAAGTGCCACTTTTCATTTTAAAAACATTTATTCTAAGTCCCCTCCCCCTTTCATCGTTGGATATGGTGGTATAGCAACCATCAGTAATAATATCCAGTCCCATTTTCTCACCTCCCTTTTTTTATAGGTAATCATAGTATTCTATAAAAATCAAAAAGCGAAAATTGTATTATTAAGGACCAAAATAGCTTGAAATTTGTTAAAAATAAGCGTTTTTTGATGTTTTAAGCCCTATTTCAGGTTAGAAAAATGAATTTTAGTAGTTTTTGAGAAAACTTCACTCTAACTCAACAATTGTGCGTGATGTTTGCTTGCTATCCCTAAATTAGGGTGCATATAGTTTGTCCAATCACTTTCATTCACATTTCATAATATATTTATGATTTCAATTAATTTAGGGGTGAGTAAAATAGGCATTTCGAATTTTTCTTGTAAAGAAGTTGCATTAGAGGATTTAACAGCTCGTTTGGAGGAACTCCGTGATAGTCCGACTACAATATTTGCAGTATTATTGGGCGAAACCAATAATCTATTAGGTATAGGGTCTGTCACTGAGGTCAATAACAGAACTGCAACTTTAACTTTGGGTCCTTTAGTTTTTACTGTAAACCTTTGTTGCCTATGTACTATTTTTTCTTCTTCAGATGCTGTGCAACTAGCTAGTATTTTGCAACAGCTAGGTATCATACAAGAAGTTGGAACTCTATCTAATTTAGCAAATCTTCATAACTAATATTTAGCAACGAGATATTTTAATTCAAGAAAAGGACTGTTAACAGACGGTCCTTTTTGTTTTGGGGGGAATTTTAAAAATTTTAACACAGAGTAATTAATGCTATAAAGATTACTTTTCCCTTGGTTGCATGAATGCTGGCATTACCCTAGTACGAAAATCAACTAATTAATCTAGAGCGTTTTTCATAAAAATAAAACAAAGAATAAACGTTTATTTCTTCGTTTAAACGTTACTAACTTTATTCATATATTTTAATCTTGATTTCTTCGCGAACTAGCCCAGCATAGCGGCCCTTTACTTTGGGTAGGGCTCGTGGTATCGCATAGCGAAATTTGCTTAGAAGCGAAGCGACCGAAGGGGAGGAGCTTTTTAGCGAATTCTACCATGAGTGCAGGGACCTGAAGTCAAGGGAGGGCGGAATTCAAAGAAAGGATATTATTGGGTAATTCATCCTAGTCTGGTAGAATTACTATAAGAACTTTTTTTTGAAACCAGCATATCCGAACCCACTTCATCAAAAAGAACTTCTATTACTTTATTGCCAAAACTTGATTTCAAATTTGAATGCAAAGGAGCAATATTATGTTCTATCCCACTATGGAGTGTAATAAAGGCATAATTCATGCAGTCCATGATGAAGTTAGCTGTATGTGTGGAGAAAGCTATCCGATTCACAAGCAAAAAGATATATTGAGAACTATTCAATTTAGAAATGTTAATACAATTGATTGTAAGGGTTGTATTGCGGAATTAAGAAAAATGATTAAGGGCTTTTAATAATTCTCTGAACCAAAGAAGAAATAAACGTTTATTCGAATAAATATTTATTTCTTCTTTGGTTTAAACTGAATTTTATTTTTATTAGACACCAATAAGCTATGGCAACTTATTTAAAGTTTACATTTAGATTATAATGTATAGGTGATTACTCATATTAAAGTAAGGGGTTAACTAATGTTTGTATGTGAATGCGGTGGTATTTTATTAGTGATTAGAATTGAAGAGGTTCCTGAAC
>JAEWIG010000371.1 GCA_023387295.1 Bacillota bacterium
TGAATGGTAAAGTAGTCGAAATTGACCGTGATGATGAAGATGGTCGTATCATTTATGAAATCGAACTAAAAACAAACAATGGAGAAGCTGAGCTTAAATTAGATGCAGTTACCGGAAAAGTATTAAAAATGGAATATGAAGATTAAGATATAGCGAGGGGAAGCCCTCGCTTTTTTCTTATCAAGATTTAAATTCAAACCTTTCATAAAATCATCATTCCCACGATTTCTTCATAGATTGTGTTAAGAAGGAAAAGGAAAGCTGAGGCGACTGTTCAGTGGCGTATGGAAGTCCACTAGCCGATAGGAGCCGAAGCTAGACAAAAAGGGGGAATCGCAGATGAATGAAACAGAGCGCAAGGAGCTAGAATACGCGATTCAGGAGATTACTGAGATCGCGAATGGTTTTGGGTTAGACTATTACCCGATGCGATATGAAATTTGTCCAGCTGATATTATTTACACGTTTGGTGCTTATGGAATGCCAACACGATTTTCTCATTGGAGTTTCGGGAAGCAGTTTTATAAGATGAAGCTTCATTATGACCTCGGTCTATCGAAAATTTATGAGCTTGTGATTAACTCAAATCCGTGTTACGCATTTTTGCTCGATTCGAATTCATTAATCCAAAATAAATTAATTGTTGCTCATGTATTGGCTCACTGCGATTTTTTCAAAAACAATGTTCGCTTCCAAAATACAAAACGCGATATGGTGGAAAGTATGGCAGCAACAGCAGACCGAGTCAGGCAATATGAAATTATGCACGGAAAAAAGGAGGTTGAAACTTTTCTTGATGCGGTATTAGCGATTGAGGAGCACATTGACCCATCCTTAATGAGACCGAAGCTCGCTTGGAACATCGATGAAAATGAATACGAGGAGGAAGAGGCACATATTTCTTCTCCCTATGACGACCTATGGAGCCTTGATGATAAGAATAAAAGGCCTTTAGATAGAAAGAGGAAGAAAAAGAAATTTCCACCCCAGCCAGAGAAGGACCTTCTGTTGTTCATTGAAAGCTATAGCAGAGAATTGTCTGATTGGCAGCGTGATATTTTAACGATGATGCGTGAAGAAATGCTGTATTTCTGGCCACAGTTTGAAACAAAAATTATGAACGAAGGCTGGGCATCGTATTGGCATCAACGAATCCTTCGTGAAATGGACTTAACGAGCGGTGAGGCATTAGAATTTGCGAAATTGAATGCAGGTGTTGTCCAGCCGTCAAGAACGAGCATTAATCCGTATTATCTCGGTTTGAAAATTTTTGAAGATATTGAGGAACGCTACAATAATCCGACAGAAGAGATGAAGAAGCGCGGTGTCGAACCAAACTCTGGTCGTGAAAAAATGTTTGAGGTTCGTGAGATTGAATCCGATATTTCTTTTCTTCGAAATTATTTAACGAAAGACCTCGTATTAAGAGAGGATATGTACTTGTTTCAAAAGCAAGGGAAGGATTATAAAGTTGTCGATAAAAAATGGGAAAATGTTAGAGACCAACTTGTGAATATGCGAGTGAATGGAGGCTTCCCATATTTAACGGTAACTGATGGGGATTATTTGAAAAATGGCGAGCTTTATATAAAACACTGGTTCGAAGGGGTAGAGCTTGACTTGAAATATTTAGAGAAAGTTGCTCCTTATATTCAACAGCTTTGGGGGCGAACTGTTCATATTGAAACCATCGTAGAAGGAAAGAATATGCTGTTTAGCTATGACGGAAAGAGTATTCATCGTAAATATTTATAAATTCATGGAGAAAACGACATTTACTTGTCGTTTTTTTGTATCGTTTCTAGGAGATATAGTTTTTAATTGAAGAAAGAGGGTAAATTTAAAAATAATAATTTAGACCCCGTGTTCGTGATGAAATTGAAGCAAGTATTAAAAATTTTGCCAACAGGAGAATAATAGACAATCACTTCGCCAAGGGGGAAAAACCCTTGGTTTTTTATTATAACGGGTTCGGTTATTGGGGTGAAAACATTAAATAGCAACCAAATTGGGGACGCAATTCTCAAATGAATTGGTGTCTCTTTTTTTGTCTTAATAACAATGATTTATCGGTTTTAGCATAATAATTAGCACATCAATACACATTGAAGACAGCGCATAAATTTGCTGTGTTGTTAAAGCCTGTGCTAAAACTATTGCAAATTGGACTGTTCAGGTTAGCTGAAGAAGGATTATTTGGATTTTCATGGAATATATTACCTTAAAAAGTCTGGTGTTGATGTAATATTCTCATTGTGATTAACCAGACAGTGGGAGGAGTTTAAAATGTCATTAAAAGCAGGGGACATAATTACGTTTGAACGAACTTTTACAGTAAGGGATGTAGAATTATTTACTGAGATTTCAGGGGATGAAGGGATACATCATATAACTCCAGATGAACAAGGAAGACTGGTCATTCAAGGGTTACTAACGGCAACTCTGCCAACAAAAATAGCTGGAGATAATAATGTACTGGCTCGTAGTACGAGTTTTGAGTTTTTAAGACCTGTTTTTACTGGAGATACAATAGTTTGTATAGTTAAAATTGAGAAATACGAAATGGAAAAAAATAATAGAACCGCATTTGTTGCATCCTTTTTATGTAAAAATCAGAATGAGAATGATGTATTGAAAGGAGATGTATCAGGCGTAATTCTTTAAACTTTATTATCATATCTGGAGCAACTCGAAATCTCAATACTGTCATTAATACGGTCTTTTCTTATTCCACAAACGATGCAGGTTAGTGGAAGAATGTTAAACTGTCATACAGGCAGCTTTTTCTTTTTCGGCTAACGATATAGGTGAATTATAAAAGAAGAATAAGAGTTCAACATAATTGTTGAACTCTTAATGCTTACATAGTTTCAAATTGGAGGTATTCTAAAATATTTCCAAAGGGGTCTCTGAAACTAATATATTTTCCTGGGGGGCATTTTGTTGGTTTATCTACAATAAAATTGACTTCTCTCTCTATTTAGAATTTTTTCTCCCCATCAACCGACCACTTTATTCGTATTAAGATTCCTTTTATTTTTTATACAGCAATTATTCCTTTTCGATTAATTCTACAAGCTTCAGGATTTTTTCGGCTACATTTCTTTCTGTTCCTTGGTAAGGATAGGAATGGATATGGATTGCAGGATTGAAATTTAATTCAATGATTGCATAAG
>JAEWIG010000037.1 GCA_023387295.1 Bacillota bacterium
TCATCATCCTCTAGATGTTGAAGGCTGGGATGGTTATTTATATCCGTGGGTTTTTAACATTGAAGATTTTGAACCAGTAACAGGAAGGGTACATCAACCGCCTCCTGTTCATCAAACATTTGAAGGACATAATTTTGTTGTCTGTTCATTCGTTCCACGCCTATTCGACTACCATCCAGAGGCAATTCCTGCTCCTTATTACCATAGTAATGTGAATAGCGATGAGCTTCTTTATTATGTTGAAGGGAATTTTATGAGTAGAAAGGGCATTAGCAGAGAATCCGTCACATTACATCCAAGTGGTATTCCACATGGACCACATCCGGGGACTACGGAAGCAAGCAACGGGAAAAAGGAAACATTAGAACTAGCCGTCATGATTGATACTTTTAAACCATTGAAAATCGTGAAGCAAGCAAACAATTTCGAAGATAAGAAATATATGTTTACTTGGGTATAAGAAATAAAAAGGAGCTTACCATTGTCGTAAGCTCCTTTTCCAACTACCTTATTTTTTCTAATTATTCATTATGCCAAATAGCGGCAACTGTTCCTTCGCCTGCATGAACAGCAATGGTCGAGCTAATCTCTCCGATAAATATATTGAGTTTAGGAAATAGTGCCTTCATTTCTTCAGCAATCTCCTTCGCTTTCTCATAAACATTCCCATGCATTAATTGTACTTCAGTTATAGTGTGCTTCTTATATGATTCTCCAAGCAGCTCTAACATTCTCTTAATCGCTTTTTTCTCGGAACGAACCTTATCAAATAGAATAAACTCTCCATCTGTATTAATTTGGATGATCGGCTTAATCTTAAGTACACTACCTAACAAATAGGCTGTTCCTGACATTCTTCCACCTTTATAAAATTGATCAAGGTTGCCAAGTAATACATAGTTTTCTGCTTTTTTTGCTTCGTTTCGAAGTTTCTCAGCAATATCTTTAGCTGATTCTCCGTTTTCTTCCATTTGGAAGCCTTTGGTCATTAACGTCGTAATAACTGTAGACATAGCCCTTGAATCAACCGCTTCAACTGGGAAATCGGCAAGGGCTGCACCAGAAAGACAGCTATTTATTGTTCCACTTAGCTTGCTAGAAATATGAATCGCGATGGCTGATTCATAATTTTCCTTTAATTTTTCAAAAAGCTCTGCAAATCTACCTGCAGAAGGTTGCGATGTTTTTGGAATTTCTTTATGTGAACGTATTCGCTCATAGAGCTGCTCTGTAGTTAAATCGATACCATCTTCGAATGATTCATCCCCAAATGTAATTGTAAGTGGAATGACATACACATCAGGATGATTCTTCAATTCTTCCGTAATGAATGCAGTACTATCAGTTATCCAAGCAATTTTCTTTTTTTCAGTCATAAATTTATTTGTCCTTTATATTATATTTACCCGCAAAAAGGTTTTTGCTAATAAAATAATTCACTGTTGAAAATATAATATTTTCAAATGTTTTTCCTTTAGCCAAGGTGAAAAATAAGTATGTTATTAAAGGAAACCGGGCTGATTTTATTATACACTAAATGTAATCGTTTGTAAGAGTTATTAAATAATTTCGCTTCTTTACAATAAAGTTGTGAGATATTTTATTTCTGATGAGACCATTCCTCAACATCCCACACTTTTGTTACCCAATCTTCGTAGAAATCAGGTTCGTGGCAAACTAGAACAACTGTACCTTTATATGCCTTCAGTGCACGCTTAAGTTCTGCCTTCGCATCAACATCGAGATGGTTTGTCGGCTCATCAAATAGCAACCAGTTGCTCTCGTGCATTTGAAGCTTACATAAACGGACTTTCGCTTGTTCACCACCACTTAGTTGGTTTAGTGGACGAGAAATATGTTCGTTTTTTAAGCCAACTTTTGCAAGTGCAGCACGAACTTGGTGCTGATCCATTGACGGGAATTCATTCCACACGTCGTCAATAGGAGTTATGCTTTCTGCTTTAACCTCTTGTTCGAAATAAGCAGGGAAGAGGAAGTCACCGCGCTCAATTTTCCCGCTAATTGGCTTAATTTTCCCGAGCATTGTTTTAAGAAGGGTAGATTTTCCGACGCCATTGCAGCCAACAATCGCAATTTTTTCACCGCGTTCAATTGTCATTGACATTTTTGGTAACAGAGAATGTGTATAACCAATTTCAAAATCTTTACCTTCAAAAACGTATCGACTGCTTCCTCTAGATTCTTTAAATTCAAAGGTTGGCTTTAATGCCGTTTCAGGTCGATCGATTCGTTCCATCCGATCTAGCTGTTTTTGGCGACTTTTTGCACGACCAGTTGTCGAATATCGTGCTTTGTTTTTTGCAATAAAATCTTCTTGTTTCTTTATAAATTCCTTTTGTTTTTCATAGGCATTAATATGTTGGTTTTTATTAATTTCCGCTAATTCAAGGAATTTTTCATAGCTTGCAGTATAACGGGAAAGCTTTGAAAATTCCAGATGAAATATTGTGTTGGATACTTGATTCATAAATTCAGTATCATGGGATATTAGCATAAAAGCATATGGGTATTCCTTTAAATAATTCGTTAACCAGCGGATATGCTCAACATCTAAATAGTTTGTTGGCTCATCTAATAATAATACTTCAGGCTGCTCTAATAGTAGTTTTGCTAACAGCACTTTTGTCCGCTGTCCACCACTAAGGGCAGAAACATCTCGATCTAAGCCAATGGCATCTAATCCGAGTCCACGTGCTGCTTCTTCAATTTTGATATCGAGTGAATAGAAACCGCCAGCATCGAGACGGTCTTGAATTTTTCCCATTTCCTCTAATAATGTTTCAAGCTCTTCAGGAGTAGCTTCTGCCATTTTTGCCGTTACTTCATTTAAAGCTTTTTCCTGTTCAAAAAGGGGAAGGAAGGCTTCTTTTAATACATCACGCATCGTTTTTCCTGGTGTTAAAACGGTATGCTGGTCAAGATATCCATAATGAACACCAGGTGTCCATTCAACACGTCCAGAATCATGAATTAATTGGTTTGTAATAATATTCATTAATGTAGATTTTCCAACCCCATTGGCACCAACTAGTCCTATATGATCTTCAGCTAAAAGACGAAAGGAAACATCCTTAAACAGTGTTCTGTCACCAAAAGTATGACTTAATTTCTCAACATTTAATAAACTCATCTATATCGTTCCTCACTTTATTTGTAACCTCATCTAATCTAATTCACTATGTTCCGCAAAAAACTATTCATTTTCAAATAATACTCGATTTTCCTTCATTAGACTAGATTTTTCGGCAAAAATCTTTTGATTCTTTCCTTAATCAGTTTAATAACAAAGAAAAGCATCCGTTTTCATAAACGGATGCCTGAATTTGTGGAAAATATTATTTTACTTCTTGTGGAATTGCAATACCAAGTCCTTCAGCAATTTTTGTACCATACTCTGGGTCTGCTTTATAGAAATGGCCAATTTGTCGGATTTTAATTTCTTCTAATGTTACAGGCTTCATAGCACCTACGATGTTCTCTACTAGTCGAGCACGTTCTTCTTCTGATAGTAGGCGGTATAAATCACCAGCTTGTGTGTAATGATCATGATGATCATATCCCACTTCTTCGGCTAAACCAGATATCGCAAATGGAGTTGTTTTTGCTTCAGGTGTTTCTGTCGGGCCACCAAAACTATTTGGTTCATAATAAACAGAACGTCCACCGTTTGTATCATGACGCATTGCGCCATCACGGAAATAATTATTTTCTCCAGATTTAGGTCGATTAATCGGAAGCGAATTATGATTTGCTCCAACACGATAGCGGTGAGCATCAGCATACGCAAATAGACGACCTTGCAACATTTTGTCAGGAGAAGGCTCGACTCCAGGTACGAATGAACCAGGGGAGAAGGTAGCCTGCTCGACTTCGGCAAAATAATTCTCAGGATTTCGATTTAATGTCATTTTACCAACCTCGATTAATGGGTAATCCTTTTGTGACCAAACCTTTGTCACATCAAATGGATCAAATCGATAGGTGTTCGCATCTTCGAGGGGCATAATTTGTACGTATAGAGTCCAAGAAGGATAATTTCCTTCCTCAATAGCATTAAATAAATCCTCCGTATGATAATCCGGATTTGTACCCGCAAGTTCTGCCGCTAGGTTTACATCAAGATTTTTAACCCCTTGATTTGTTCTAAAATGATATTTTACCCAAACAGCTTCACCCTCAGCGTTTACCCATTTGAATGTGTGGCTTCCATAGCCATGCATATGACGCAAAGTAGCTGGGATTCCACGGTCGGACATTAGAATACTAACTTGATGGAGCGACTCAGGTGAATGTGACCAGAAATCCCATACTGCTGTTGGATTTTTCAAATGTGTTTGTGGATCTCTTTTTTGAGTATGGATAAAGTCAGGGAATTTAATTGCATCACGAATAAAGAATATCGGAGTATTGTTACCCACGATGTCGTAGTTTCCTTCTTCTGTATAAAATTTAACGGCAAATCCACGTGGATCACGAACGGTATCAGCGGAGCCAAGCTCACCGGCAACTGTTGAAAAACGAATAAACATATCTGTACGTTTCCCTAGACCATTAAATAGTTGTGCTTTCGTATACTTAGACATATCATTTGTTACTTCGAAGTACCCATGTGCACCAGCACCTTTAGCATGAACAACACGTTCAGGAACACGTTCCCGATTAAAGTGAGCAAGCTTTTCAAGGAGATACACATCTTGAATTAATGTTGGTCCTCTAGACCCAGCTGTCATGGAGTTTTGGTTGTCTCCAACAGGAGCGCCCCAGCTTGTCGTTAAATGATTATTATTCGTCATAGCATTCACCTCATCGATTTTTTAATAGCCTATATATAAATGATAACAATTTTCAATGAATAGTCAATACTAAATTATATTTATTATAATATAGTATTTTTTCAGTAAACATATGAAAGCTGTCCAAAACAAATTAGTATATCTATATTAATTAATCAGATGAAAAGAACCTGCCATTGGATATATTTGAAATAGAATATATTTACTTTGCTGGTTTAAAGCAAATATTAAATATTAATGAAGAACTCAAGTAACTTTCAAAAAATATTAAATTTGAATGTCCTTGATGTATGTACAATGAGTTGAAATATGATAAAGTAATAATCAGGAATCCTTTGTATGACTTGTTTTTAAGAAGCTTTGTTTGTCTTCCTCAAAAAGACACATGTATTTTTAAGATAAACAGGCTAATAAATTTGAACTGGGGGATTTACGTATGTCGAGCAAAATATTAGGAACATTTTTAAAAGAAAATCTAGAAGATTTAAAGGAAAAAGGTTTATATAATGTCATTGATCCTGTTGAAGGTCCAAATGGTCCGATAATTAAAATTAACGGAAGAGAACTCATTAATCTATCTTCAAATAATTATTTAGGTTTAGCAACTGATGAACGCCTTAAAGATGCAGCAAGACAAGCAATCAATACGTATGGAGTTGGGGCAGGAGCGGTTCGAACAATAAATGGAACATTAGATGTTCACGTCAAGCTTGAAGAGAAACTAGCAGAATTTAAACATACTGAGGCTGCAATTGCTTATCAATCAGGATTTAATTGTAATATGGCAGCTATTTCTGCCGTTATGGACAAAAATGATGCGATTCTTTCAGATGAATTAAACCATGCATCTATTATTGATGGTTGCCGCTTGTCAAAAGCAAAAATTATTCGGGTTAACCATTCGGATATGGAAGATTTACGAGCTAAAGCAAAAGAAGCAAAGGAATCTGGCCTATATAATAAAATTATGGTTATTACTGATGGTGTTTTTTCAATGGATGGAGATATTGCGAAGCTGCCTGAAATTGTTGAAATTGCAGAGGAATTTGATTTGATTACTTATGTTGATGATGCTCATGGATCTGGCGTACTGGGTGAAGGGGCAGGCACTGTTAAACACTTCGGTTTATCCGACAAAATTGACTTCCAAATCGGTACACTTTCAAAAGCAATTGGAGTTGTTGGTGGTTATGTGGCAGGGAAACAAGAACTGATAGATTGGCTAAAAGTGAGAAGTAGACCATTCTTGTTTTCAACATCATTAACACCTGCAGATGCCGCAGCAAGCATGAAAGCTATTGAATTATTAATGGAAAGCACGGAACTTAATGAAAAGCTATGGGAAAATGCGAATTATATAAAAGCAGGCTTACAAAAATTAGGCTTTAATATAGGAGCAAGTGAAACACCAATCACACCATGCATAATAGGTGACGAAGTAAAAACACAAGAATTTAGTAAAAAGCTGAACGAAGCCGGTGTTTATGCAAAATCGATCGTTTTCCCTACTGTAGCAAAAGGGACAGGTAGAGTAAGGAATATGCCATCAGCTGCTCATACGAAGGAAATGCTTGATCGTGCTATTGCGATTTACGAAAAAATCGGTAAAGACATGGGTATTATTTAACCATACTTCTGATTCTATCTATATACAGACTAATTTTTCGATGAGGGAAGGTTTGGAAGACTGTATGAAAAGAATATTTATTACTGGAGCTTTAGGACAAATCGGTTCCGAGTTAACGATAAAACTACGAGATATTTATGGGGAAGATAATGTAATTGCGACGGATATTCGAAAAATGGATAATGAAGCTGCTCAGTCTGGACCGTTCGAAGTTGTAGATGTAACAGATTCAAAATCAATGATTGAAACGGCAAGAAAATATAATGTAGATACCGTCATTCATATGGCTGCACTTCTTTCTGCTACAGCAGAAGCAAATCCGGTTTTCGCTTGGAATTTAAATATGGGTGGGCTTGTGAATGCATTAGAAACAGCTCGTGAATTAAAATGCCAATTTTTCACACCAAGCTCAATTGGTGCCTTTGGACCTTCAACTCCGAAGAACAATACACCTCAGGATACGCTAATGAGACCGACTACGATGTATGGAGTGAATAAAGTAGCTGGAGAATTATTAGCAGATTATTATTATCAAAAATTTGGTGTGGATACAAGAGGATTGCGTTTTCCAGGATTAATTTCTTACGTTACACCGCCTGGTGGTGGAACAACGGATTATGCTGTTGAAATTTACTACGAGGCAGTAAAAAATGGACGTTACACGTCATATATCGATAAAGGCACTTTTATGGATATGATGTATATGCCTGATGCATTAAATGCGATTATTGACTTAATGGAAGCTGATCCAGCAAAATTAAAGCATCGCAATTCATTTAATGTAACAGCCATGAGCTTCGATCCTGAAGAAATCGCTGCTGAAATACGTAAATCGATTCCAAGCTTTGAAATTTCATATAATGTAGATCCTGTTCGCCAACAGATTGCTGATAGCTGGCCGAATTCTCTTGATGCCTCAGCAGCGAAGGAAGAATGGGGCTTTAAAGCAGAATACGATCTTGCAAGAATGACAAAGGATATGTTGGAAAAATTAAGTGAGAAATAGAATTGATAACTAAAAATTTCTATACTAAACTTAAAAAATCGCATGTGAGGCCAAACGGCTTCCATGCGTTTAATGGAGATGAAAAAAATAGGAGTTTTATCAACTCCTATTTTAGTTAAATCAGTATCAATTAGATCAACTGTCCCGTTAACGATCTTATTTTCATAAAATAATTCGGAAGTTTTTTTGAATAAAATTGTCTTTTTCGTCCGCTTTTAACTCCCATTTTTCTTTCTCACCATTTTTCGTAACTGTTACAGTTAAACCTGATAGTGAGATGCGACCAACTTCAGTTGCAATCGTCACAATATCACCATGAGTAAAAGTAGAGTCAGGTGAGATTTGATTGTATAGGCATCCTTCAGTAAAATCCTCCAATTGTTTCACTGATTCAGAAAAACGATAAAGAATTCTCCAATCTTCTTCAAACCTTTGGAGGTCAAACGAGCCGTCATCATTTTTCATTACTCGGTAAGTTCCACTTACATCTTTCCGTTCTTCACCTGATAGTGGAATAGGCTGGCGCGCCGAATCACCAAATCCAACATCCACTAAATATGGCTTATCAAGGTTTACAATGATTGCTGCGTGAGTATTTGGCTTTGCCCACCCATTTGTTTTTTTTACTGTGCAGGAAATTAAGTGAGATTGGATACCAAGCTCTGTAAGTAAATTCTGGAATAAACCATTTAACTCGTAACAAAAACCACCACGTTGATTTCTAATTATTTTTTTATAGAAACGGTCTAAATCTAATTTGATATCAACTTTTCTCGTTACATCAAGATTTTCAAACGGGATGATTTCCATATGATGCTTTTGTAGTTTTGTTAAATAATCTACTGTTGCTTCGTTTTGTTTTTCAAAAGAAATGCGTTTTAAATATCTTAGGACATCCATGGAACCCCCCCTTATTAATAAATACATGAAAATTAATAATAAACCAAACAATCCCCGAAAGAAATGGGGATTGTTTGGTTATTTTACATAGATTAATTTTTCCTTCTTCTCGATAACATGACCAATGATACTTGAATAAGAGAGTCCTGCCT
>JAEWIG010000419.1 GCA_023387295.1 Bacillota bacterium
GTTGCACACGTTCCAGAAAGTCCATTGAGCTGGGCTTATAATCCGGATGTTCCTAAATTTGGATATGATGTAGAGAAAGCAAAGAAAATGCTAGCTGATGCTGGATGGACTGCTGGTGCAGACGGCATTCTTGAAAAAGATGGTAAAAAATTCAGCGTAGAAGTAAAAACAAACCAAGGAAATAAAATTCGTGAAGATATCGTTGTAATCATTCAACAACAACTTAAAGAAGTTGGAATTGAAATTAAACCGAAAATTGTCGAGTTCAGTTCTTTAATTGCTGATATCGATCCTGGTGTATGGAATTTTGAAGGAATTGTTTTAGGTTGGAGCTTAGGTATTGATCCAGATCCAAGTGGAATCTTCCATACGAAAGAAATTGAAGAAGGGCTTAACTTCACAGGTTATTCTAACCCAGATATTGATAAGCTGATGGATGCTCAGCTTCAAGAGCTAGATAAAGATAAACGTAAACAAATGATTGGTGAAATTCAAGCAAAGCTTGCTGAAGATCAACCATATACATTCTTGTATTATCCGAAGGAATTCCGTGCTGTTCCTAAGAACCTAGAAGGATATGAATTCCATCCGAAAAACCAAATGTACGATATTAATAAATGGTGGTTAAAACAAGAATAGTCGTTTTGACAATGAAAGAAAAGTAAGGGAAAGTTTACCCTTCCCTTACTTTTTTACTATTTGTTAAAACTTCTTTTCTACTAAATATTGAAAATTATGCAGGTTAATTTATTAACCATTTATCTATAATATTGAAATTTAATGTAAGGGAGAATAGACAATGGCCACATACATTTTCCGACGAATAATAATGGCTATCCCCTTGTTGTTTGGCATTACCATACTGTCATTTGCTATCATCCAAGCTGCACCAGGAGGACCGACAGCTTTGTTGATGGATCCAAGTATGAAACCATCCGATAAAGCCAAGTTTGAGGAAAAATACGGTTTGAACGATCCCGTGCATGTCCAGTATGGAAAGTGGCTTGGCAACATGGTAAAGGGTGACTTCGGTAATTCATTAATTAAGCGTGGGACACCCGTAAGTGAACTTATTATGAATCGGCTTCCAAATACATTGCTTTTAATGATTGTTTCCACATTTCTTGCCGCAATCATTGCTATTCCTTTTGGAATATATTCAGCAATGCGACCCTATTCCAAGCTAGATTACTCTGTAACTGTAGTGTCCTTCCTTGGAGTCGCAACACCTAACTTTTGGTTTGGATTAATCTTAATTATGATCTTAGCAGTAAATTTAGGATGGTTCTCAACTGGTGGTACACATACACTCAACAGTCCATTCGATTTATGGGATCGAATCCAACATTTAATACTTCCTGCCTTTGTTTTGGCTGTATCGGATATGGCTGCATTAACAAGATATACAAGATCTTCAATGCTAGATGTTTTAAAACAGGATTATATTCGTACTGCCAAGTCAAAAGGGTTCAAAGAGAAAAAGGTTGTCTTAAAGCATGGTCTTAGAAATGGAATGATCCCGATTATTACATTATTCGGATTAATGCTCCCATCATTCATTGGTGGTGCAGCCATTACTGAAAAAATCTTTTCATGGCCAGGAATTGGATTGTTATTTGTTGAATCAGCTTTTCAGCGTGATTATCCAGTCATTATGGCTTTAACTGTTATTTCAGCCATTTTTGTTGTTATTGGAAATTTACTTGCAGATATTTTATACGCGATTTTTGATCCACGCATTGAGTACTAGGGAGGGGTTATTATGTCACAGACTAATATAGAAATTACTCAAGACGATATTCGATTGAACCCCAATTTAAAAGATAAACCAGATACATTGACAAAAATCTTCATTCGTAAGTTCATGAAAAATAAGCTTGCTGTTGTCGGTGCAATCTTCTTATTCATTATTGTTTCGAGTTCATTTTTTGCACCATTGATTGCGCCCTATGCATTTGAGCAGCAATCTTTAATCGATAAGCTGAAGCCGCCTAGCGGTGATTTTTGGCTAGGAACAGATCGATATGGGAGGGATATATTTACGCGATTATTATATGGCGGGAGAATATCCTTGCTCGTTGGTTTTGGATCTGTGGCTGGTGCTTTGGTAATTGGGATAACAGTTGGTGCGATAGCAGGCTATTATGGAGGAATCCTTGATGCAATTCTTATGCGATTCGTTGATGTTATTATTTCTATCCCAAGTTTCTTCTTATAGATTGCATTAATAGCGATTTTTCAACCAAGTGTCAGTATCTTAATTATTATTTTTTCTTTAACAAGCTGGACAAGCACTGCTCGAATTGTTCGTGGTGAATTTTTAAGCTTAAGAACAAGAGAATTTGTGTTAGCTTCAAAGACGATAGGTACAAAATCGTATAAGATTATTTTTAGTCATATTTTGCCAAATGCGATGGGTCCTATAATTGTTGCAGCAACTTTATTGATTGGTTCCGTTATTTTGGCAGAAGCAGCACTTAGTTATTTAGGATTAGGTATATCTCCACCAACACCGAGCTGGGGAAATATGCTTGAAGACGCGGGAAGCTATACGGTAATGAAGAATGCACCGTGGTATCCGTTTTTTCCAGGATTTCTCATCTTGTTAACAGTATTAAGTTTTAACTTTGTCGGTGATGGACTTCGTGATGCACTTGATCCGAAATCAATTGAATAGCAAGAATAGTAATGATAAGAAAGCCTTTCGTATAATATAATACGATCAAGGCTTTTTCTTTTTTGTATAAAAGAATTCCCTTCCACTTCTGCTAATTTAGGAATAATTTTACTACCTCCTGCCAATACTGATTGTCAAAGAGTTTGTTGAAGTGGGGGTAGAAATATGTTATATCTTCATGATGTTTGGGTGAACTGGTTTGAAGGGGAAGAGAATGGCTACAATGTTTGTCATTTTCATGAATGGCGAAAAGATGATGGAGTAGAACTGCTTGATCAAGTTCCGTTATTGAAAATTGAACCGACTTTATTTACTTACATTGAAAATGATTTATCTGAACTACCACAGCAACTATTAGACGACATTTATCAAAAGGCCTTTTTACGAAAAAACCATGAACGCACCCAACTAGAATATTGTTTCATTATTTCAGATGGAGTAGGGATTTTAGCAGTCGATACAATCGGTTACAAAATTCCTATCCGCAAAAGTAGGCTTATTCCTCGTCAAGAGCAGCTTGCCTATGAAATGATCGAAAATCATGAAACAACCAAGTATAAATTCAATGACAATCTACATGGAAAGAGCTTTCACATTCTCTCACCATCCCCTGAACTAATGAACGGATTAACAAGAAAAGAGAGACAGCTCAAGCAGCTAATGTTTATGGCACTTGATCAATTATATTCCTCGAAAAATGTAGCGGAAGTCCGGTATTGGTATACAGAATGGAGCCCAGAAAATTATTCAGATATTCAACAAATGGATTTTGAGCATGCATGGCTTAAACTTTTTGACCAAAGTAAATATGGCTGGACTAGGAAGCATGAACAGTTTTGTGAAAACTTAATTAAAGGTCAGCCTTTCTTCGAAAAACTCTGGGAGATGGAGCATGGACCAAAGGTAAATTAAAAGTAAAAAAGGGACAGGGCTGTCCGTTTTCGGACAGCCCTGTCTTTTTTCTTATCTTCTTTTTCTACCAAGACCCATTGCGTTTTCCATCTTCTTTAACATTTTATTCGCAACTTTTTGCGCTTTTTCAGCACCTTGGTCAAGAATATCATCCAGCTCTGTTGATTCCATCAGAGCGGCATAACGTTCTTGGATTGGCTTAAGCTCATTTATAACCACTTCAGCTAAATCGCCTTTGAAATCTCCGTATCCTTTCCCTTCATACATGCTTTCAATTTCTGAGATTTCTTTTCCTGAAAGAATCGAGTAAATGGAAAGAAGATTTGAAACACCTGGTTTATTTTCTTTGTCAAATTTAACAATTCCATCTGAATCCGTTACAGCACTCTTTATTTTCTTTTCAATTTGCTTTAAGTCGTCAAGCAATGTGATCGATGCTTTCTTGTTCGGATCAGATTTACTCATTTTTTTCGTTGGCTCTTGAAGGGACATAATCCTAGCTCCAACTTTAGGAATTCTTACTTCCGGTATCGTGAATATATCATTGAATTTATTATTAAATCTTTCAGCTAAATCTCTCGTTAATTCGAGATGTTGCTTTTGGTCCTCGCCGACAGGAACTAAATCTGTACTATATAATAAAATATCAGCTGCCATTAAAGGGGGATACGTTAATAAACCAGAAGAAATGGCTTCTTTTCCAGCAGATTTATCTTTAAATTGAGTCATTCTTTCGAGTTCCCCAATATAAGAAATACATTGCATCATCCATGCTGCTTGTGCATGAGCGGGTACTTCAGATTGAACAAAGAGTGTTGCCTTATTTGGATCAATTCCAACAGCTACATAAAGAGCAGCTAGACTACGAATGTTATTTCTTAATACGAGTCGATCTTGTGGAACCGTAATTGCATGTTGGTCAACAATGCAAAAATAGCAGTTATACTCATTTTGTAATTCTACGAACTGCTTTAATGCTCCAATATAATTCCCTAAGGTAATTGTTCCACTTGGTTGAATACCTGAAAAAATGGTTTTCATTGGAAAACTCCTCCTTTATTAATATAAACAATGGAAAATGGACGAAAAAATGAATAATACAGTCTTATGTCATTAGAGTATTATGACCAAAAAAAACACAAAAAAGACCACACGTCACCTAAAACATAGGGACGAATGGTCCGCGTTGCCACCCTAATTACTCAAATTCATGAGTCACTTATTACCATAATCATATGGAACCTCGATAACGTGAGGGAACGTTCGAAAAATAACTGCCATTTTTCTAAAAGGCTCAAAAGTCCATTCGATTTACTTGGTTACTTGTTCACACCTTCCACAAGCTCTCTAAAAACCAGTTGTAAATGTACTATTCTTTTTTCAATGCCATTTTCTTATTTGTATTTTTATTATTATAGCATATAAAAGCCAAAACAAAAAACAAAACACAACTTTCACAAAATGTAAAAATAAAGGTAGGGAATTTATTAAATTAGGTTGAAAAATAAAAAAAATTGTCGAATAAAATTTGGAATTAAACCCTTGGAAACACTTGTTTTATAAGTGATTTATAATTTCAATCAATTATATTAGTAAAACCTCTTGTAAAAAAATTTCTTGCAATAATAATTTTGTCTAACTATAATGAATTTATCAAACGATTTAATTAATATTTTCATATTCTTTTAAAAGCCATTATCTTACAAACGTTGGGATTATTGAAAAAATCAGAAAATTCGAGTTTATATCTATTTACTTAAAACTATCCTCAGATATTTTTAAAATTATCTGAATATAAGATTAATCTTATGGACATGTTTAGATGATAAACTTGTTTTTTTATTTACCTTAAGTAGCCTGCATGATTATATACATAGAATTTACAGACTATTTAAGCAATACATCCTGGGCGGACAGATGTTTTTTCAAAAGAAAGTGATCATATCATAAAGATCGTTTGGGAATACAAAAAAATGGGGGTTACAATTGTGAAGAAAAGATTATCAGTCTTTTTTAGCATGTTGCTAGTTCTTAGTATGTTCCTTGCTGCTTGTGGCGGCAAAGATGATGCTGGTAGCAGCACAGACAAAGGCGGCGATAAAGACGCAGCTAAAACGGATGTAAAGCAAGAGTTAAGTGTAAACATTAATACTGAGCCACCTTCCTTACACCCAGGTTTAGCGAAGGACTCAACTTCTGGTACAGTACTTCGTCAAGTATTCGAAGGATTAACTCGTATTGAAGCAGACGGACTTCCACATGAAGCGGCTGCTGAAAAAATCGAAGTATCTGAAGATCAAAAAGTGTACACATTCACACTTCGTGATGCAACATGGTCAAACGGTGACCCTGTTACAGCAAAAGACTTTGAATATGCTTGGAAATGGGCATTAGATCCAAACAACCAATCAGAGTATGCTTACCAACTTTATGTAATTAAAGGTGGAGAAGCAGCTAATACTGGTAAAGGTTCATTAGATGAAGTTGGAGTCGTTGCTAAAGATGATAAAACTCTTGAAGTAACATTAGAAAACCCAACACCATACTTCTTAGAATTAACAGCTTTCTATACTTACTTACCAATCAACAGCAAAGTTGCAGAAGCTAATCCAAACTGGGCAAATGATGCTGGTGAAAACTATACAACTAACGGACCGTTCAAGATGACTGAGTGGTCACATAGCGACAAAATCGTTCTTGAAAAGTTTGATCAGTATTGGGATGCTGATACTGTAAAATTAGATTCAATTGAGATGATTATGATTAATGATCCGAACACAGAATTATCGATGTTCGATAATGGGGATCTTCATTGGGCTGGAATGCCAACTGGTTCACTTCCAACAGATGCAATCCCAACTCTTAAAGACGAAGGTCGTTTAATTACACAACCTATCGCTGGAATTTACAACTATAAGTTCAACACAACTGTAGAACCATTTAACAATGTTAATATCCGTAAGGCATTCGCATTAGCAGTTAACCGTCAAGAGTTAATTGACAATATTCTACAAGCTGAGCAACAGCCTGCAATGGCGATCGTGCCACCAACAATGTTCCCAGAGAATGACAAAGGTTATTTCGCTGATAATGATGTTGAAAAAGCAAAAGAATATTTACAAAAAGGTTTAGAAGAAATGGGTCTGAAAGATGCTTCTGAGCTACCAGCTATTACTCTTTCTTACAACACTTCTGAAGGTCACCAAAAGATTGCACAAGCAATTCAAGATATGTGGAAAACAAATCTTGGTGTTGAAGTAACACTTGAAAACTCAGAGTGGGCAGTATTTATCGACAAAATGCATTCACTTGATTACCAAGTTGGACGTATGGGCTGGTTAGGTGATTACAACGACGGAATTAACTTCTTAGATATGTACAAATACGCTGATGGCGGTAACAACGATACAGGTTGGGAAAGCAAAGAATTCCAAGAATTACTTGATAAATCTGCACTTGAAGGCGACCATGATGCTCGTCAACAATTACTAAAAGATGCAGAAGCAGTATTTATGGAAGATATGCCTGTTATCCCACTTTACTTCTATACTCAAAACTGGGTACAAGCTGAAAACCTTAAGGATGTAGTACTTACTGGTCTTGGTGATGTTCAATACAAATGGGCACACTTTGAATAATAAGGGTTAAGAAACGAAAGGTATATAGGGCCACTTGGCTTTCTATATACCTTCGTTTTCTGCTATATTCATATTTATTTTTCGTTCAAAAATTGGATTTTATGCGTTATCGGCTCGTGGCATAAGCCAATCCACTGTACATGGAAAAAAGGTCAAATGATTTTTTGAGTTGTCTTATGCTAAATGCTGATTCAACAAAACTATTATGTTCTTGAATAAATTGGAGGTGTTGACAATGGCTAAATATATTGGAAAACGGATTATATATATGCTTATTTCCTTATGGCTTATCGTAACGGCTACGTTTTTCTTTATGCGCATTGCACCAGGAAACCCTTTTACTTCTGAGAAGAAGCTACCTCCCGAAATTGAAGCGAATTTAAATGCCCACTTTGGCTTAGATCAGCCTTGGTATGCTCAATATTGGGACTATTTAGTACGAGTTGCGAGTTGGGATTTTGGACCATCGTTTAAATATAAGGCACAAACCGTGAATGATCTTATTAATGATGGATTTCCTATCTCTGCTGCACTAGGATTAGAAGCAATCTTTTTAGCGCTCGGATTTGGTGTTCTTTTAGGAATTATTGCGGCATTGAAGCACAATAAATGGCAAGATTACACAGCAATGATTATTGCAGTACTAGGGATTTCTGTCCCTTCATTTATTATGGCAACGTTCCTGCAATATTTCCTAGCAATAAAAATGGGAATTTTCCCAGTTGCACGGTGGGATTCATTTATGCACACAATTCTCCCAGCAATTGCATTAGCCTCCTCACCAATGGCCTTTATTGCTCGACTTACCCGATCAAGTATGCTTGAAGTAATGGCAAATGACTATATTAAAACTGCAAAGGCAAAAGGTTTAAGCCAAGGGGTTATTACAGTTAAACATGCGATTCGTAATGCGTTATTACCTGTTGTTACCTATATGGGTCCACTAACAGCTGGGATTTTGACTGGAAGCTTTGTTATTGAAAGAATTTTCGGAATTCCGGGGTTGGGCGCACACTTTGTAACAAGTATAGGAAACCGTGATTATACCGTAATTATGGGTGTCACAGTTTTCTATAGTATTTTGTTACTTGTTTCTATTCTCCTTGTAGACATAGCATACGGAATCATCGACCCACGCATTAAGCTTGCTGGCGGGAAGAAAGGAGAGTAAATGATGGATATTTCTAAAGATAAATTCCAGGTTGTTGGTACGAAAATCTCTGAAACTGAAAAAATATCAAAGCCAAGTCTATCATTTTGGAAAGATGTTTTTATTAGATTCAAAAAAAATAAGCTTGCTTTGTTTGGATTAGTTCTCTTGTTTTTATTAACATTTATGGCCATTTTCGGACCATATATGACACCTTACGATTATGCAACAAACGATTTGGCTAATAAGAATCAACCTCCATCCTCTGAACATTGGTTTGGAACCGATGATTTAGGGCGAGATGTTTTTACTCGTACTTGGGAAGGAGCAAGAATTTCCATTTTTATCGGTCTTGCAGCAGCATTAATAGATGTGTTCATTGGCGTAATCTATGGTGGGATTGCAGGTTATAAAGGTGGACGGACCGATAATATTCTGATGCGTCTAGCAGACGTTTTGAATGGTATTCCCTATTTATTATTAGTTATTTTGTTAATGGTTGTATTAGGTCAAGGTCTTGGCACAATGATTTTGGCAATGACGATAACAGGCTGGATCAATATGGCGCGAATTGTTCGTGGACAAGTTTTATCATTAAAAAGTCAGGAATATGTTCTTGCATCGAAAACACTTGGTGCAAGCACAAGCAGAATAATGGCACGCCATTTAATCCCTAACGCAATGGCACCGATTCTTGTAACGATGACATTAACAATTCCTAACGCCATTTTCACAGAGGCGTTTCTAAGTTATTTAGGATTAGGTTTAACACCGCCACTTGCCAGCTGGGGAACAATGGCAAATGATGGGTTACCAGCTTTAAGATATTATCCATGGCGATTATTCTTCCCAGCTACATTTATCTGTTTAACGATTTTTGCTTTTAATGTCGTTGGAGACGGTTTACGTGATGCACTTGACCCAAGACTTCGTAAATAAGAAAAGCCGGAGCTAGACAAGGGAGTGAGAAAATGGAGAAAATATTAGAAGTTAAAGATTTAGAAGTCTCATTCCAAACATATGGAGGACAAGTAAAGGCTGTTCGTGGCGTTAGCTTCGACCTTCATAAAGGAGAGACACTTGCTATAGTAGGAGAATCAGGGTCAGGTAAAAGTGTTACCTCCCAGACGATTATGAAATTAATCCCGATGCCACCTGGTAAAATAACAGGCGGACAAATTCTTTTCAACGGCGACGATATCGTTCCAAAAACGGAAAAGCAAATGGAAAAGATTCGTGGAAAAGAAATCAGCATGATCTTCCAAGATCCGATGACATCACTAAACCCAACGATGAAGGTTGGCTATCAGATTATGGAAGTTTTAATAAAGCATCAAAACATGTCGAAACAAACAGCAAAGGCTCGTGCAATTGAACTGTTAAAGCTTGTAGGAATCCCAATGCCAGAAAAGCGTGTGAATCAATATCCGCATGAATTTTCCGGTGGGATGAGACAGCGTGCTATGATTGCGATTGCTCTCGCTGCGAATCCTAAGCTACTTATCGCGGATGAGCCGACAACCGCTCTTGACGTAACCATTCAAGCACAAATCCTCGAATTAATGAAGGATTTACAAAGCAAAATGGATACTTCCATTATTTTTATTACGCATGATCTTGGTGTTGTTGCAAATGTTGCGGACCGTGTTGCAGTTATGTATGCGGGGCAAATTGTTGAAATGGGAACAGTAGATGAAATTTTCTATGATCCCCGTCATCCATATACTTGGGGACTACTAGCTTCTATGCCAAGCTTAGATAACGATGGACAGGCTGAACTTGCTGCCATTCCAGGAACACCACCAGATTTAACAAACCCACCTATAGGTTATGCATTTGCTGCAAGAAATAAATATGCACTTTAAATCGATTTTTAACAGGAGCCACCAC
>JAEWIG010000080.1 GCA_023387295.1 Bacillota bacterium
TAATATTGCTAAATATATTGGGAAAAGGAAATACTAACGGGCTGGTCGATTCTTCTTGATAAATTATTTAAACAATGATAGTATTTTCGTGGATTGTCTTAACAATAAAGGTAATTCACAATAATACATATGCTTTAGGAGTGAAATGGTAATGGAAAAAACATTTTTAATGGTAAAGCCTGATGGCGTTCAACGTAATTTAATCGGTGAGATTGTTGCTCGTTTCGAAAAGAAAGGCTTCCAACTTGTTGGTGGAAAGCTAATGAGTATTTCAAAAGAGCTTGCAGAACAACATTATGGAGAGCATAAAGAGCGTCCTTTCTTTGGTGAATTAGTTGATTTTATTACTTCCGGACCAGTATTTGCAATGGTTTGGGAAGGTGAAAACGTAATTGCTACAGCTCGTCAAATGATGGGTGCTACTAATCCGAAAGATGCTGCACCAGGAACAATTCGTGGTGATTTCGCAGCTACAGTTGGAAAAAACATTATCCACGGTTCTGATTCTCCAGCAAGTGCAGAACGTGAAATTGCTTTATTCTTTAACGAAGCTGAACTTGTAGATTATTCAAAACTAATGAACGAATGGATTAACTAATCTTTGAAGGCACTCGCTAAGCGAGTGCTTTTTCTATACGCAAAATAAACCTAATATTGAAAAAATTAGTTCTTTTTACCTTTTATCAGCTATAATTGATATATATTTCACAATATAGGCGAATTTGATTAGGGGAGTAGAAAGAATGTCACGGGACTACGAAGAATTTATTGATAACATTAAAAGAAAAACAGGAATTGATTTAGCCTTGTACAAAGAGGCACAAATGAAGAGGAGACTCGTTTCACTTTATGAAAAGAGGGGATTTAAAAGTTTCAATGAGTTTTACAGTGCCATTAGCCAGGATAAAGATTTATTAAATGAATTTTTAGATCGCATGACAATAAATGTATCAGAATTTTATCGTAACGCTAAACGTTGGGAAGTTCTAGAAAAAAAGATTTTACCTAAATTACTATCTAGAAAAAAGCGCTTAAAAATTTGGAGTGCGGCATGTTCAACAGGGGAGGAACCGTATACGATTGCCATGATCATGTCGAATTTTATGCCTTTATCCCAAGTGCAAATATTAGCAACAGATATTGACGAAAATATTATTGCACGGGCGAAGGTTGGTACATATCCAGAAAGATCATTAAATGAAGTGCCAGAAGAAATGAAGAGAAAGCATTTTACAAAGGATGGAAGCTTCTATCTTGTTGCAGATGAAATAAAGAAAACAGTGACATTTAAGAAGCAAAATTTGCTTGCGGATCATTTCAGTGGAGGACCTTTTGATTTAATTGTCTGTCGTAACGTATTGATTTACTTTACTGAAGAGGCAAAAGATGTCCTTTATCATAAGTTTAGTGATGCATTAGAAAAGGATGGAATTTTCTTTGTTGGTAGCACTGAACAAATTTTTAATCCAGGCAAATATAATTTTGAAACAGAAGATACTTTTTTTTACCGAAGAAAGTAGTAAAGATATAGAATGTGCTTAATTGAATTATTTTTCAAAAATATTGTTTAAATTTTCGTATTTTGCTATTTTTATTTTTAACCATATGTTATATTGATACATAATCCTTTAATGAGTTGAAGGGGGAAAGAGTTTTGAGGTACTTAACTTCTGGTGAGTCACATGGACCACAACTAACAACAATTATAGAAGGTCTTCCTGCAGGAATGCCATTGGTTGCGTCTGATATAAATTATGAGTTAGCTAGACGCCAAAAAGGACATGGTAGAGGAAGAAGAATGCAAATTGAAAAAGATACCGTCCAAATTGCAGGTGGAGTTCGCCACGGACTTACACTTGGCTCCCCAGTTGGGTTAGTCGTAGAGAATAACGACTGGAAACACTGGACGAAAATAATGGGTCAGGACCCAATTGCAATGGAAGAAGAGGAAGAGATGAAAAGAAAAATTACTCGTCCTCGTCCTGGACACGCAGATTTAAATGGTGCAATTAAATATGGCCATCGAGATATGCGGAATGTTCTTGAACGTTCTTCTGCAAGAGAAACGACGGTAAGAGTAGCTGCTGGAGCTGTTGCCAAAAAGCTATTAGCGGAGCTAGGGATTGAAGTCGCCTCTCATGTAATAGAAATTGGTGGTGTTACTTCCACAGTAGATCAATATGAATCCCTTCAAAAATTAAAAGAAATAACAGAGAACTCACCTGTTCGCTGTCTTGATGCTGAAGCGGAACAAAAAATGATGAAGGCGATTGATGATGCAAAAGAGCAAGGTGATTCAATCGGTGGTGTAGTAGAGGTTATCGTAGAGGGGATGCCTCCAGGGGTAGGTAGCTACGTCCATTATGACCGGAAGTTAGATGCAAAACTAGCATTCGGAATGATGAGTATTAATGCCTTTAAGGGTGTAGAGATTGGTATCGGCTTTGAAGCTGCGCGAAAGCCAGGCAGCGAAGTCCATGATGAAATTGTCTGGGATAAGGAACAAGGTTATTCTCGTAAAACAAACCGTTTAGGTGGATTTGAGGGCGGGATGACAACAGGAATGCCGATCGTAGTTAGAGGAGTAATGAAGCCAATTCCAACTCTTTATAAACCACTCCAAAGTGTAGATATTGAAACGAAGGAGCCATTCGCTGCAAGTATCGAACGCTCTGATAGCTGTGCCGTACCTGCGGCTGCTGTCGTTGCGGAAAATGTAATTGCTTGGGAACTCGCGACTGCAATCGTTGAGCAATTTAGTTCCGATAGGTTTGATACGTTAAAGAAATTAATTGACGAGCATAGAGCCTATGCGAGGGAGTTCTAAATATGAAGGCTGTGTCAATCGAGACATCCTCGAAAACATATCCTGTTTTTATAGGATCAGGAGTTAGCAATGAACTAAGTACTTTTATAAAAGACAAATTTTCGTCCTTAACAAGCTTAATGCTTATCACTGACGAAACTGTTGCTAGCTTGTATTTATCGGATATCAAGAATGCTCTAGCTCAGTATGATTTAAAAGCATGTATAGTACCAAGTGGTGAGAAAGCAAAAACATTTGATGTATATTACCAATGCTTAAGCTTTGCTTTAGAGAACAAGCTTGATCGTAAATCACTTCTACTTTCATTTGGTGGCGGGGCTGTAGGAGATCTAGGCGGTTTTGTTGCCTCAACTTATATGAGAGGCATTCCGTTCATTCAAGTACCGACAACTATTTTAGCCCATGATAGTGCAGTAGGTGGTAAAGTAGCCATTAATCATCCACAAGGGAAAAATATGATTGGTGCTTTTTATCAGCCGGAAGCTGTATTTTATGATTTATCTTTTTTATCCTCACTGCCAATAAATGAGAAAAGATCTGGATTTGCTGAGGTAATTAAGCACGCACTAATTAATGATCCTGATTTTTATAAATGGTTATTAACTCATATTCATACGCTAGAAAAATTTAACGATGATGACTTAAATTATTTTTTAACAAGTGGGATTCAAATTAAAAATAATTTTGTTTCTAAAGATGAAAAGGAATCGGGTATTCGTGCTTATTTAAATTTGGGGCACACTTTAGGGCATGCAATTGAAGCCGAAATGGGTTATGGGAACATGACACATGGGGAAGCTGTAATGGTTGGCATTTTATTCGCACTGGAGTTAAGTCAGAAAAAGTGTGGTCTCGCATTTGAACTGGAGCAATTTAAGCAATGGTTAGTTCATCTAGGCTATGAAATTGAAATTCCGAAACACCTATCAGTAAATAAATTATTGGAACGAATGAAGCAGGATAAAAAATCAGTTGGTCAAAAAGTCAATTTTGTTTTATTAACAGCAATCGGGAAGCCGGTTTTATATGAAATATCAGATGAAGAATTATTAGAACAATTAGGCGATTTAATGTAACATGCGTCCTACACTTCAAAAAGGTGAAGAGATGAATGTTTGTTTAGAAGGAGGGAAGAATGTGATCCGAGGTATAAGGGGAGCTATCACAGTTAACAAGAACGATGAAACAGAAATTATTGCATCAACAGAGAGACTGCTGCGAAATATGATTGAAGGTAATTCAATAGACCCTAATTC
>JAEWIG010000081.1 GCA_023387295.1 Bacillota bacterium
ACACAGAAAGATGGAACACGTCTTTATGTTATTGGTATTGATGATGCTATGCTCGGTAATCCGAATATTGAAAAGGCACTCAAAGGGGTACCATCCGATAATTACAAAATTCTTTTATCTCATGCTCCTGATTTAGCAGATGAAGCAGCCCGTTATAATATTCAGTTACAACTAAGTGGACATAGTCATGGAGGACAAATTAAAATCCCTTTACTTGGCGCACTTGTTAAAGCACCTTTTGCTGAAAAATATTATGAGGGCTTTTACGAAATTGGAGATACTCCATTAACACTTTTTGTGAATAGAGGTATTGGTACAACACGATTGCCATTTCGATTTTTATCAAAGCCAGAGCTTACTTTATTTACACTAACTTCTGAATAAAATGCTGAATCAAAAGTTGCATGCACTTTTGATTCAGCATTTTATTTTTACAAAGTCGGCCATCCCGTTAATCTGCGATAAAATACCAGATTTCCTTTTCAATCCAATTTATTGGGGGTATAATAGGTATATACCTCTATTGAACTGAAAGGAGTCATACTATTGAATTCGGAAAGGAAATCCTATCCTCATCTACAGCCAACGGTTGAAAACCTCGCACAAGCTATCTTCACCGTTAATCGCCATGCTAAGACGGCACCTAATCCAAAATTTTTATACAAACTAAAACAAGATGCATTATTTAAGCTCATTAAAGAAGGAAAAGCGAAGAAAATTGGTCTTCATTTTTCTAGTAATCCAAAGTTTAGCCAACAGCAATCAGATGTTTTAATTGAATGTGGAAACTATACGTTTCATTTGCCTCCTTCAAAAGCAGATTTTGAATACTTACCTCATCTAGGAAAACTTAATGATTATGTAAGAAATCCAAAAGCAGCTCTTTCACTTAACCAGGCGAAAAAACTATTAATGTCGTATACCGGTCTTCAAGAAAATAATCAATCTCCAACAAATAAAAAACGTCAATATGAAAAGCCCATATTTAAAAAACTCGGGGAAAGCTATTTTTAACTAGAAAAGCGATAGCGTTATCGCTAGACAATGAAAAGCGGTAGCGCTATAGAAAAAGCTAGGAACCTTGTTCCTAGCTTTTTCTAATCTATACTTTCCTATAAAACATATTGGTCAATTAGTAACACTAACTCCGCGATCTCTGGTTTACTTACCTGAGCATCCGCACCAACCATTTGGCCTTTATGTCGTAAATCGTCTGTAATGAGTGAGGAGAAAATAATAACCGGCAGCTTAGAAAGGGAAGAATTATTTTTGATTCTTTTCGTTAAATGATGTCCATCCATTTGTGGCATCTCAATATCAGTAACCACTAATTGAACTTCCTCTTCAATATTCTTTCCTTCTTGAATAAGGCTCTCTAAGTAATTAAGAGCATCGCTGCCATTCTCAAAAAACTCAACATTGGTAAATCCTGCTTCTTTTAATGTATCTTGTAATAATTTACGCAGTAATGGAGAGTCCTCTGCTACAACTAATTTCTTATTTGAGCGTTCACGTTGACCAAGCTTTTGGACTTGTTGAATATTAATACCTGTATCAGGATTAATTTCGACAACAATTTTTTCAAAATCAAGTAATAAAATCATTTCTCCGTTTAATTTAATCACACCAATAATCTGGCTTTCAGGACCTTGATACATTTCAGATGGTTTTTCAATTTGGTCCCAAGAAATTCGATGTATTTGGGTTACACTATGTACATGAAATACAATTTTCTGCTTATTAAATTCAGCTACAATAAATTTATCTAGCTGAGGAGTTTCTGAAGGTGGAAATCCTAAGGCCGTTGCCACATTAACGACTGGTAAAACCTCGCCACGAAGCTCGATAATCCCTTCTACATTCGGATGAGCATGTGGTACTTGAATGATTTGAACAGGATTAATTATTTCTTTTACTTTTATGACGTTAATTCCAAATTTATTTCTTCCGATGCCAAATTCTACAATTTCTAATTCATTTGTTCCGCTCTCTAATAAAATCCCTTTTTTTTGTTCCACTAAAATTTCGCCCTTCCTATTCATGAAATGGTCAATTATACCTAATACTATAACATGATTAATTCCCTTTTTCGTATACATTTTATAAAATTCCGTGAATGTTTTACCATTTATCTACACAAAATTGAAAAACTGCACTAATTAATCCTTAGTGCAGTTCTCACCTAAACGGAGTATTAAGCTTTTTTGACAACAATAGTACTAGCAATTAAGTCATGTAATGATTGCTTCTTTTCAGTAAATGCAGCTAGGATAAATCCGATTAGTAAAATTCCTGATAAAAATGACATGGCAAAATATCTTCCTAATGCTCGCCAAAATGTGATTCGGTTTCCATTTAAATCTGTTACCTTTAATCCTAACATTTTTTTACCAAGTGTCGCCTGCATTTTAGATGATTGGAGACCTGCAAAATAAGAAACAGCAACAACCAAATTGATGACCATCGTTAAACCTAATGCTCCAAGGTAAGAGCCTAAAAAGACTAGCGCCTCTTCATCAGACATTTCGTATGAGAGGGCATCTGGGTCTGCAAGAATAACATCAAATACACCCGTTGCCCCGAAAAAAACGACAAAAATAATAATAGAAAGAATAGTTAATGGGATTCCGACAATGATAGAATCAATTAAATAGGCCACAAAACGGAGCCAAAATCCCCCATATTCCTTCGGTTCTTCATAATACGATTGTTTGTCTAAATTCACTTCCACTCTAATACCTCCAAATATATTTTTTTCATAACAGTCGTTTTTTAGTAATACAAATAGATGTTACAAAAGCACATTTTGAATCAAGCATACTATTATTATTAAAAAACAATACTAATAGTTTAATTGTTTTTTCTAAAATACGCAATATTTTCTAAAAATTAACACTTTTTACCTTTGGTTTTATTTGTAATGTCATTAGATTTTTTAGTTTTTGATGAAAGTGATAGTTTTGTGAACGTTATCACAAAGTGGTAGACATTTGGAAAATTCATGGATAAAATGGAAACATAAACGGAGAACATTGCTAATGTCTTTCCATCATATTTTAAAGAGGTGCCATAAACCATGAAAGGGACAGCTATCCTTTTTCAGGAAAATCAAAAGGTTACAATTATTGAAGATATCGATCGTTCAGTATTTGAAGAAATGAAAGCTCATTGCGGTTGTGAGAATTGCAATTGCAAGCTTGAAAATAAAATCGTTGACTTTGGTTCAGAATCCCCTGTTTTCTGGCATGAAAATGACGTAGATTGGGATTATGGTTATTAATAAAAGAAACATTTATACTTATTATTAAATAGAAAAGACGTTCTCAGTTAATGAGTACGTCTTTTCTTTTCTATGGTTTAACTACAATTCAACTTAGTGAGTCTAATTATCCCTTGTACTGGCCGTTATTTTTTGATGCCTTCTCTTTCTTAGCCTTATCCTTATGAATTTTGTTCGTATCAGCACTCCCGAATTCATGAGCAAATTCTGAATTTAATACTGCTGAGTCGAAACCTTTTTTATTTTTTTGCTGTGGATCATTCTTTTTCGTCCTTTTTGCCATGTATATCCCTCCCTCTTTCTCAATCATATTATTGATAGGAGGTAAGGATATTATTCATCACTCATTCCAATATTTATACAGGGCTTGAGTGCCACTATTTTCTTCCCCAGCCTCGGCAAGTTTGGCATACATTTCTCTTGCTAAAGCTAAACCAGGTGTCTCCATCCCCATTGCCTTAGCCTCTTCTAAAGCAATATTCATGTCCTTAATAAAATGTTTAATATAAAACCCTGGAGCAAAATTATCGCTTATCATTCTTGGTGCTAAATTCGATAGCGACCAGCTTCCAGCAGCTCCAGAAGAAATACTCTTAAGCACAGTTTCTGGATCAAGCCCAGCTTTTTCAGCATAAACAACAGCTTCGCAAACACCAATCATGTTCGAAGCAATAGCAATTTGATTACACATTTTTGTATGCTGGCCAGAGCCTGCACTTCCTTGGTAGACAATATTAGTACCTAAATGTTGAAAAATCGGTTCGATCGTTCGAAAATCAGCTTCATCTCCACCGACCATAATTGATAATTTCGCCTCTTTTGCCCCAATGTCTCCTCCCGACACAGGAGCATCAAGAGCAAACATTCCATGCTTCTTCGCTTCCTCATATATTTCCTTTGCAAGGGTTGGTGTTGAGGTTGTCATATCAATGACATATGTATTCTTCTGACCGTTTGTAATGATTCCATTTTCGCCCAAATATACTTCTTTCACATCTGAGGGATAACCAACCATTGTAATAATGACATTTGCTTTTTCGGCTACCTCTTTAGGCGTGG
>JAEWIG010000142.1 GCA_023387295.1 Bacillota bacterium
GTGATATATTTACTTTTGAATGTTTTTTCTACAATCGGGTGATAAAGGAGAATGATAAATGACAGAAAATACAATTATCCGTTTTGAACGGGTAACTAAACAATACGATAATGATTCCCCAGTTTTAAAAGATGTTAGTTTGGAAATAGAGAAGGGGAAATTTTATACATTGCTAGGTCCTTCGGGTTGTGGGAAAACTACTATCCTGCGGTTAATTGCTGGCTTTACTGAACCGACAGAAGGAAAGGTGTTTTTTAACGGTAAAATCGTTAATGAAGTGCCAGCAAATAAACGTCAAGTAAATACTGTATTTCAGGATTATGCGTTATTTCCACATTTGAATGTATTTGAAAACGTCGCTTTTGGATTACGCATAAAAAAAATGAAGAACGTTGAAATTGAACATAAAGTAAAGGAAGCCCTACGTTTTGTAAACTTAGCCGGATATGAGAATCGCGAAATTAAAGAAATGTCAGGTGGCCAGCGACAACGCGTAGCGATCGCTCGTGCTATTGTAAATGAGCCTGAGGTTATTCTTTTGGACGAGCCATTATCAGCACTTGATTTGAAGTTGAGAACAGAAATGCAATATGAGCTACGTGAGCTTCAACGTAGATTGGGGATTACCTTCATTTTCGTAACTCATGACCAAGAGGAAGCACTAGCCATGTCAGATGAAATCTTCGTTCTCAATAATGGTAAAATTGAACAGAGCGGAACACCTCTTGATATATACGATGAACCGATAAATCGTTTTGTTGCTGATTTTATTGGGGAGTCGAATATTATTCCAGGAATCATGAAAGAGGATTATCTAGTTCAATTTGCAGGTAAGACTTTCGAATGTGTTGATGGCGGATTAAATCCAAATGAAGAAATTGAGATTGTGATTCGTCCTGAGGATTTAGAAATTACGGCTCCAGAGAAGGGGAAGCTTCGTGTTCGTGTTGATACCCAGCTTTTCCGTGGAGTACATTATGAAATTAGCTGTTATGATCAGGATGGAAATGAATGGCTTGTTCATTCAACGAAAAAGGCGACAGTTGGTGAAGAAATAGGGCTTTACTTTGATCCAGAAGCAATTCATGTTATGAGACATGGAGAAACAGAAGCGGAATTCGATGCACGACTAGAAGCATATGAAGAGGGAAGCTATGAGAACTAAAACACGTAACCTCTACTTAATTCCTTATATTATTTGGATTGCCTTTTTCGTCGTTACTCCGATCCTTCTTGTTTTATACTATTCATTTTTTGATATTGAAGGAAATTTTTCATTAGAGAATTATCAGAAGTTCTTTACACCTGTCTATTTAAAAATGACATTTAGTTCATTTTGGTATGCTTTTTTAATAACACTTTTTACGCTGGTTATTTCATATCCAACTGCTTATTTATTAACGAAAACGAAACATAAACAGCTATGGCTACTTTTAATTATTTTACCTTCGTGGATTAATTTATTATTAAAAGCGTATGCGTTTATCGGGATTTTCGGAACGTATGGAGCAGCAAATAAGTTTTTAGAAGTGATTGGCATTGGTAATCAGCAGATATTATTTACAGATTTTAGTTTTATTTTCGTATCTGTCTATATCTTTTTGCCATTTATGATCTTGCCGATTTTTAATGCATTAGATGAATTGAACCCTTCTCTCATCGATGCCTCTAATGATTTGGGTGCTTCAAAATGGGTGACATTTAAACGTGTTATCTTCCCATTAACATTAGATGGCGTTAAATCGGGCTGCCAAGTTGTATTTATCCCAGCATTATCATTATTTATGCTGACGAGATTAATTGCTGGTAATCGTGTTACTACACTGGGTACGGCAATTGAACAGCATTTCCTTGTCACACAGGATTGGGGAATGGGTTCAACGATCGCTGTGTTTTTAATTATTGTAATGGTGTTAGTAATGCTTCTTACCGGTAAAAGAAAGAAGGGGATCATATGAGAAAAACATCTAAATTATCTACTATTTATTTAGTAGTAATCTTTTTGATTTTATATGCCCCGATTTTTTATTTAATGTTCTACTCTTTTAATAGTGGTGGAACGATGCATCATTTCGAGGGTTTCACGCTTGAGTGGTATCGAGAATTGTTTGGAGACACAAGACTATTAATAATCGTGTTAAATACGATTATTATTGCGCTGCTTTCTTCTGTCATCTCAACCATTATTGGTGTAGCAGGAGCCCTTGCCATTTACTATGCAAGAAGAGTAAGAGTCAAGAATGCTTTATTATCATTTAATAATGTGTTAATTGTTAGCCCTGATGTTATTATCGGAGCATCGTTTTTAATCTTATTTACGATGATTGGGATTAAGCTTGGTTTTGTTTCAGTGCTATTAGCCCATATTGCGTTCAGTGTTCCAATTGTTGTTATCATGGTTCTTCCGAAGATCGAAGAAATGAGTCCAACGATGATTTATGCGGCTCTTGATTTAGGTGCTTCTCGTTTTGATGTCTTAACGAAAGTGATTTTACCATACATCACACCTGGAATCTTCGCAGGATTCTTTATGGCATTAACCTATTCATTAGATGATTTTGCGGTCACTTTTTTCGTAACAGGAAATGGGTTCTCAACATTATCAGTTGAAATTTATTCACTAGCACGTAGAGGGGTTTCCTTGAATATTAATGCGCTCTCCACTCTATTATTCGTCTTTACGATGATATTAGTTGTTGGTTATTACTTTATCACTGTACGTAATAATCGACCAAACAGAATGGGGGTAAAGAAATGAAGCAGCTCGTTCGTGCATTTATTGCAGTCCTAGTCGTTTCAATTGCTCTTCTGCTTGTTATTTCTAAGCTAAATGCATCACAAGGGTATTCGGGTGGGAACACATTGACTATTTTTAACTGGGGTGATTATATCGACCCAGACTTAATTAAACAATTCGAAGAAGAAACAGGCGTTAAAGTTATTTATGAAACATTTGATTCAAATGAAGCGATGTTAACTAAAATCCAACAGGGTGGAACAGCTTATGATATTGCTATTCCATCAGAATATACGATTGAAAAAATGAAACAAGATGATCTTTTGTTACCAATTGATCATGATAAAATCCCAAATTTAAAAAACCTTGACCCTCGTTTTTTAGATTTACCATTTGATCCTAATAATCAATATTCAATCCCTTATTTTTGGGGAACTGTCGGAATTTTGTACAATCCGAAAATAATCGGTGATGTGGAGATTACAAGTTGGAATGATTTATGGAATCCTGAATTTGAGAATCAAATCTTGCTTGTTGACAGTGCCCGTGAAGTAATGGGGATGGCTTTAAATAGTCTAGGTTATTCATTAAATGATACAGACAAGAATCATCTGAAGGAAGCAAAAGAAAAACTAGACTTATTAACACCAAATGTTAAAGCCATTGTCGGTGATGAAAATCGAATGCTACTAGCAAATGAAGAAGCAGGTATTGGTCTAGTGTGGTCTGGAACGATGCAGGAAATCTTGTGGGAAAATGAAAATGTTGAATATGTAATTCCTGAAGAAGGTTCAAATTTATGGTTTGATAATATGGTCATTCCGAAAACATCAAAGAATATTGAGGGTGCACATCAATTCATTAATTTTATGCTTGATGCTGAAATAGCTGCACAAAATACAGAGTATGTTGGGTATTCCACACCAAATAAAGCTGCTTTAGCATTTATGGATGAAGAAACGATAAATGATAAACGTTTTTATCCGGATGAAGAAATTACTGATAAGCTTGAAGTGTATCAAGATCTTGGAAAGAGAATGGTTTCCTATTATAATGACTTATTCCTTGAATTTAAAATGCACACAAAATAATGAAATAGAAGGCAATAATTACGAAAAAAACTGACTAGCAACTATTTACTAGTCAGTTTTTTTCATAGAAGCTACAAAGGAGGGGGGATATTTTGAGCACAAATATTGAAATTCGAATACTTGAAAGCAGCACAGATATGAAGCTCGTCCAATTGTTAGAAAAAGAGGTTTGGGGTGCAAATCCTATTCCAATTCATCAAACGGTTACCGCTGTGAAAAACGGAGGTTTAATGTTAGGGGCCTTTTGCGATGAAGAACTTGTTGGCTTTAGCTATAGCTTTGCTGGGTTTAAGCAAGAACAAAGCTATTTATGCTCACATATGCTTGGCATTCATCCAAACTTTCAAGTAAAGGGGATAGGTGCTATGCTAAAGGAGGAGCAGAAAAGAGCAGCTGTAAAGCTTGGCTATAAACTTATTACATGGACATTCGATCCTTTAGAAAGTCGAAATGCCTATTTGAATCTATCAAAACTCCGTGCTATTTGCTCAACCTATGTAGAGAATTGCTATGGGGATATGGAGGATGGCTTAAACACCGGACTTCCTAGTGACCGCTTTCAAGTGGAATGGTGGATTAATAGCGAGCATGTTATAAATAAAGCTAAATCACCAAATTATACAGATAGTAGCAGTCATTGTGATTGGATAATTACTGAGCAGGGCTTACCTAAGTTAGTATCAATCGAAAAATTTATAAGTGAGGTTGCAGATAGTGAATCTCCTATTTTGGTGCCTGTTCCCGCAAGTTTTCAAGAGGTAAAAAGAAAAGATCCTCAACTAGCAATTGATTGGAGAATGAAATCCAGGGAAATCTTTCGAATACTTTTTGAGAGTGGTTATGCAGCCATTTCCCTAAAAAAAATAGAAGATTCACCTGTCCATTACTATGTGTTATTAAAGCGAAATCAACTTGAGCTATAAAAAAATAATGAGGTGGAAAAGATGAAGATTAAAGAAATTACTTTGCGACACTTAAACATGAGAATGAAATCACCTTTTTCGACTAGCTTTGGCACTTTTCAGGATAAGGAATTTATTTTACTTGAGGCAAAGGACGAGAATGGGAATATCGGTTGGGGAGAATCCGTTGCCTTTTCTTCACCTTGGTATAGTGAAGAAACGTTACGAACAAATTGGCATATGTTAGAGGACTTCATTATTCCAGCTTTACTAAACAAGGAAATCAAACATCCTGATGAAGTATCTGAACATTTGTCCTTTATTCGAAAAAATAATATGGCAAAATCGACAATAGAAGGGGCATATTGGGATTTATATTCGCAGGAAAAGGGGATTTCCCTTGCAACAGCATTAGGTGGGAAGAAAAAGGAAATTGAAGTTGGTATAAGTATTGGTATCCAAAATACGGTGGATGATCTTTTGAAGCTAATTGATGGGTATGTAGCAGAAGGGTATAAACGGATGAAAGTAAAAATAAAGCCTAGCTGGGATGTTGAAGTAATGAGAGAAATTCGCAAGCATTTTCCGAATGTTCCTCTAATGGCTGATGCCAACTCTGCTTATACATTAAAGGATATTGATCTTTTAAAGAAACTAGATGAATTCGATTTAATGATGATTGAGCAACCACTTGCTTCTGATGACATAATTGATCATGCCAAGCTTCAAAAGGAAATATCGACCCCAGTATGCTTAGACGAGAGTATTCATTCCTATGACGATACCCGAAAGGCAATCGAACTAGGAAGCTGTCAAATCATAAATATAAAAATCGGTCGCGTTGGTGGATTAACTGAATCAAAGAAAATCCATGATCTTTGTGAAAAGGAGCAAATTCCTGTTTGGTGTGGAGGTATGCTAGAGTCAGGGATTGGGCGAGCACATAATATTGCATTAACTACACTTTCGAATTTTATCCTTCCAGGGGATACTGCAGGTTCTTCACGTTATTGGGAAAGAGATATTATTGATCCAGAGGTAGTCGTTGAAAACGGCTTTATTACTGTACCAGATAAGCCTGGTATTGGGTACGAACCAAACCGAGAAACGATTAAGCAATTTACTGTTTTTGAAAAAGTATATTCCTAATTCCTACTAAATATTTCTTGGGAAAGCGCAAAATCAGACAAATCTACTGTTTATGCCGTCAAATCCTGAGGAAATCCGCCGTATTTACTAGATTTTGTCGGTTTCTGAAAAAAGGCGTAAGCAGTATCTTGCTTACGCCTTTTTATTTACAATGCTTTGAATTTCCGCTCCATCTAATGTTTCCTTTTTTAATAGCGCATCGACTAACATTTCATGTTGATGCTTGTACGTGACGAGAATATTTTCAGAATTTTGTAACGCTTTATGAAATAATTCTTGCATTTTTTCTTCCTTATTCACCTTATTAAAGGTTAAGGTAAATCCATCATCCAACAGTCCAGTGTCAACCATTTGTTCAAGTACTTGTTTTGCCTGCTGAACATCACCACTAACCCCTATGCTATGCTCGCCAAGAAATAGTCGTTCTGCAACACCACCTGCAAGAATCATAGCAACCTGATCGAGCAAGTCACTTGTAGTTGATAGATGCATTTCTTTTGGAATAGGTGCAACATAGCCTAGCGCTTGACCTCGTGGAATGATCGTGGCTTTTCTTACGGAATCTGGTTTTGTAACGGCTGAGACAAGAGCATGACCTGCTTCATGGATGGCAACCCGCAATTTTGTATCTTGTTCTTGAAGGGCACGAGTTGTACTACCAAGAATCGTTCTATCAAGAGCAAAATCGAGATCTTCCTTCGTAATCACTTCTTTTCCATTTCTAACAGCTCTACGGCTTGCTGTTTCAAAAAGTGAGTGGAGATCTGCACCAGAAAACCCTGATGTGCTTTCTGCTAAGTTATCAAGTGAACAGAATACTTCAGTAGCTAGCTTGCGATTTTTCGTATGAATATCGATAATTTCTTTTCTTCCTTTTGCATCTGGAAGAGGAACTTGAAATGAAAAATCAATTCGACCAGGACGAAGGAACGCATCGTCTAGCATATCCTTTCTATTTGTCGCAGCAATAAATAGAATCCCATCATTTGAATGGCCACCATCAAGCTGAACAAGTAGTTCAGTTAATGTTTTTTCACTTTCTTCGCCTCCATGCTGCTTTCGTTTACCAGCTAGAGCATCAACCTCGTCGATAAATACCACAGCAGGAGTGTGCTTTCTCGCATTTTGGAATAGGGTTCTAACTCTTGAAGCACCTACGCCAACAAACATTTCATTAAATGCTGAGCCACTCGTTGAAAAGAAAGTAGCACCAATTTCTTTTGCGATTGCTTGAGCAAGTAATGTTTTACCTGTTCCTGGAGGACCATACAACAATATTCCTTTTGGTGGTTTTATTCCCATATTAATGGCATGATCCTTGTTTTTTATAATGGAGAGGGTCTGCAAGATTTCTTCTTTCATTTCCCCATGAATGCCACCAACATCAGCGAGAGAAATCGAGGGGAGGGGGCTCGGTTTAGAAAGGGATTGCTTCATCGAATTTGTGGCACCCAATCCACCTTTCCTTGATTTATATAAGTAAAAACCAATAGAAGTTAGAATTACAAGGAGTCCAATAAGTATCAATGGTGTATAGGGACTACTTGAAGAGTAGGTATATTGCACATGATAGTTTTCTATTAATTTATTAATCATTTGACTATTGGGAGGAACGTGAGAAATATATTTCTCCTCGTTTGTCGTGATTAAAAGCTGACCGTTTTTGCGCTCATCTATGGTAACTAATTCACCTTTATTTTCGGAGATAATCGTTTCTACTGAAGAAAAGGGGATTGTGACCGCTTTATTTTCAGTATAGATTTGTATGACCGCTGCAGTTGCTATAAGGAAGATGACGAAAGTAACAGTAATATATA
This sequence comes from Bacillota bacterium, assembly GCA_023387295.1. Lineage (GTDB taxonomy): Bacteria > Bacillota > Bacilli > Bacillales > Cytobacillaceae > Cytobacillus. The sequence continues at coordinate 7,697 of JAEWIG010000142.1, forward strand.
TAAATGTTTTTTTTGATAATTGTTTCACAATTTCCCTCCTTATCGTACTAGTACATTATAAGCAATAATAAGTAGCTATTGAACTGATGGATTTTTGTAAAAGGATGAAGATAATGTAAAATTACATAATATTGGATAAATGATTAGGGTTAACCCTTCACAAATATTGGTAAGTGAGATATACTGTTGGAGATAACAATATAAACGTAACCACAAGGGGAGCAAATTTGCTGAGAGTGAACAAATCATTGTTCTGACCCTTCGAACCTGTTAGTTAATTCTAGCGTAGGAATGTGGCTTGAATAGATTGGGCATGTATCTGTCTGTGTTCGCTCTTGTATTTCTATTCTCCCCTTGAGGTCGCGTCATACTTTAAAGGGGAGATTTTATTTTGAAGAAAGTTAATTTACTAGCATTAATTGAGATTTCATTTTTTGCAGCATTTGCACTCATTTTGGATTTACTGCCTTCGATTAAACCAATACCGAGCATATCTATTTCATTTGCAATGGTTCCAATTTTTATTCTCGCTTTTCGTTGGGGCTTTAAAGCTAGCTTTATTGCCGGGCTATTATGGGGGATCCTTCAAATTGCCATGGGGGAAGCTTGGATTATTCATCCAGTTCAAGCATTTATGGAATACTTTACCGCCTTTGCTTTTATTGGTTTTGCAGGGCTATTTTATAGTCCAATACAAAAGGCATTTCGCTCGAAAAATAAGAAGAAAGCATTGGTATATGTAGTAGCAGCCATTTTCGTGGGCAGTATTGCTCGTTATTTCTGGCATTTTCTTGCTGGTGTAATCTTCATTAAATCTTTCGCACCTGATGTTAAGAACCCTGTTTTCTTTTCCTTTGCTGCGAATGGAACGACCATGATAGGAGCTTTCATTTTCTGTTCAATAGTTCTTGTTCTTGTTTTAGCTTCTGCTCCACAGTTAGTCATGCGTAAGGGGACTTCTCCTGCTATGACTGATAAAAAAGCATCGTAAATAAACATCAAAAAAACTGGCCCATTTTTAATGAGCCAGTTTTATCTTTAATGATTCATATTTTCCATTTGTTCATGGTGCATTTCTTGGTTCGTATGTTCCATATGTCCTGAAGACATAACCCAGATAGACCCTGCAACAATAACGATCGCCATAAATACAGCATAAACCATATTTACAACATTCGATGTTCCATCTTCACCTTCACGTAAGTGCATGAACATGATTAACTGAATACCAGCTTGTAAAAAGGCTAATGCCCCAATAATCCACATGATAACAGTAGGGGATAAATCGGTTTTTAACGCAATCAGCGCTGCACCAAAGGTAAGAAGAAGTGAGAAAATAAAACCAATAATATGACTAAGCGGAAAGCTTTTCTTTGTATGTTCCATTTAGCCCACCAATCCTTTCAAATAAACAAAAGTGAAGATAAAAATCCAAACAACATCAAGGAAGTGCCAGTAAAGACCAATAATGAATGTTTTACGAGCAGTTGTATGTGTAAGACCTCTTTTTAATAACTGGAAGATGACGATGGTTGCCCAACCAATCCCTAGTGTAACGTGGGCACCATGAGTTCCGAGCAATACAAAAAGGCTAGATAAAAAGGCACTTGTTTGCATCGTTGCACCCTCATGGACATAATGAATAAATTCATTAACCTCCATAAATAAGAACCCAGCACCAAGAGCTAATGTAACAATGAGCCAGCTAATTAATCCTTTAAGATTGTGGCGACGCATTTCAAAAATAGCTAGTCCCATTGTAAAGCTACTCGTTAAAAGGAGAACGGTTTGGATCATGACGTCTTTAATCACAAAAATATCTTGATGTGTTGGTCCACCAGCAAAACGCTGGTTAAGGACCCCATAAACTCCGAATAGGGTAGAAAAAAGAATAATTTCTGCACCTAGAAATACCCAAAAGCCAAGGATATTCATCCGGTCTTGTTCCGTTTGATATTCAAGTGGCAATGATGTATTGACATTACTTGACATATTTCTGCACCTCTCCATCTACACTGCGCCATGCTTTTTCCGTTTCTTTAATTTCAGAAACTTTAACATGGTAGCCATTATTGTAATCAAATGAGCGAATAATTAAGCCAGCAATGATACCAATAGCGGCAACTGCTGCAGCGATATGCCATTCAAATACAAGGAAAAATCCAACGACTAAGAATACTCCTCCCATGAAAACAGGAAGTCCAGAGTTATTCGGCATGTGAATTTCTTCGATTTCACTCTCTTTTAAAGATAAACCTTTATTATTTTTCTTCATCAACCAAAATGCATCTAGGCGATTAACCTCAGGTGTTTTTGCAAAATTATAGTATTGAACTGGTGAAGCTGTTGCCCATTCAAGGGTACGAGCATCCCATGGATCACCTGGAATATTGCGATCAGCATAACGGAAACTCCAATAAATGTTATAGCAGAACATAGCAAATCCGATAGCAAGGATGACTGAACCAATAGCTGATACTAGGAATAATGGAGCAAATCCTGATTCAGCAGTATAAGTGTACGCTCTTCTTACTGCACCATCTAATCCAAGGAAGAACATTGGCATAAACGTAAGGTTAAAGCCAATAACGAATAGCCAGAAATGCCATTTTCCGATTTTTTCATTCAGCATAAAGCCAAACATTTTTGGCCACCAATAATAAAGTCCCGCAAAGACAGCAAAAACTACTCCTGGAATTAATGTATAGTGGAAGTGAGCAACTAGGAACAATGTATTATGGTATTGGAAGTCAGCTGCGGCCATTGCAAGCATCACACCTGTAGTACCTCCGATTAAAAAATTCGGAATAAATGCTAATGCCCAAAGCATAGCTGATGTCATCTGTATTCGACCTTTACGCATCGTAAACAACCAGTTAAACATCTTCACTCCCGTAGGAATCGCAATCGCCATCGTTGTAATCGAGAATACCGAGTTAACAGCTGGACCTGATCCCATCGTATAGAAGTGGTGTACCCAAACGAGCATACTTAAGAATGCAATCCCGACAATTGAACCAATCATCGCTTTATATCCAAATAAAGTTTTTCGCGAAAAAGTCGCAATTATTTCTGAGAAAATACCGAATGCTGGAAGGACAACAATATATACTTCTGGATGGCCCCATAGCCAGAAAAGGTTTGCCCAGAGCATATCTAGTCCGCCACCAGATAATGTAAAGAAATGTGTTCCATATAAACGGTCGAAAGTCATTAATGCAAGTGCTACCGTGAAAATAGGGAAGGCAGCAACGATAATAATAGAAGTAATTAAAGTTGTCCAAGGGAACATTGGCATTTTCATTAATGTCATGCCCTTTGTTCTCATCTTTAATATCGTTACAATAAAGTTGATTCCAGAAATCAAAGTACCAATACCAGCTATTTGAAGGGCTATAGCATAGTAGTTGTTTCCGATACCCGGAGTAAATTCTTTTCCGGCTAGTGGAAAATACGATGTCCAACCTGCATCAGGTGAACCACCAATAACAAATGAAATATTAAAGAGCATCGCTCCACTAAAGAATAACCAAAAACTTAACGCATTTAATTGTGGAAAAGCAACATCTCGTGCACCAATTTGCAATGGAATAATAAAGTTCATTAATCCGATTAGGAAGGGCATTGCCATGAATAAAATCATGACTACACCATGCGTTGTAAATACTTCGTTATAATGCTGAGCATCTAACAAGCCCATTTCCGGTGCTGCTGTTTGAGCTTTCATCATCAAACCGTCCATACCACCACGGAAGAACATAAGAACAGCCGCAAGTATGTACATAATTCCAATTTTTTTATGGTCGACAGTCGTTAACCATTCTGTCCAAAGCCATTTCCATTTCTTGAAATAGGTTAGCCCAACAATAATGCCCAATGTTGTTAAAAGAATAGCAATCTGTGATCCGAGAATGAGTGGGTCTCCAGTTATTAGAATTTTATCCCATTTAATGTCCATCATGCTCACCTCTATTTTCTTCATCTTCTTGCTTTACATGGTTTTCATCTTGATCATTTTCCTCGAAAACTTTTCCAGGATATCCATGTACACGATATAATTCTGGATTTGTAAATGTACCTGAATCATGTTCTGCATGGTTTACCCATTCTAAGTGAGTATTCGAATATGTTTTTCTTCCAAGGACTGTTGGTTTTAAAAGTTCAAAATACTCATCTTCAGTTAACTTATCTGCACGCGTTTGAACTTCTAGTACCCATTCATCAAAGTCCTTTTGCGTTTGGGAGAGAACTTCGAATTCCATGTCCGCATAGCCTTGACCATTGAAGTTAGTGTTTTTTCCAAAATAAGTACCTGGATTATCAGCAACAACATAGAGCTCTGTTTCCATCTTGTTCATCGTATATTTTTGACCAGTTAATGCCGGGATCCAAAAAGATTGCATTGTTCCAGCAGATGTAAGTTTAAAAAGTACTGGACGATCTTCAGGAATGTTCACGTAGTTAACTGTTTCAATTCCTTGTTCTGGATAGCTGAAAATCCATTTCCAATCAGCTGATGTCACATGAATGGTAAGTGGTTCTTTATTTTCATATCCTTCTGGGACCTTTTCTAGGTCATATAAAGTATTTACAGTGGGAATTGTTAAAGCGATTACAATTAAGATTGGAATTCCTGTCCAAATAATTTCAAGTAAAGTATTACCGTGCTCCTCAGGGGGCTCGTAATCCATATTTTCTGGCTTTTCACGATACTTCCAGATGATGACGACAAATAATGTTATAACGACGATAACGACTAAAAGCATCCATAAAAGTGACCAGTTTATTAGTTCTGTAATGCTTCTTGCTACAGGCCCTTGCGGTTGAAAAACGACTAAATCACAGCCGCTTAATAGCAGAACTGTAAATAGGCCTGAAAAAGGAAGCAAAACCTTTTTTAGTTTCATGCAATTTCCATCCCTTTCTCTTCCAAAAACTATTGTTAAATAATTCACATAATAAACCTAAATTTCCTGCCCTATTAATAATTTTGAAAATTATTAAAACGAACAAAAAACTATTAAGATATTTACCACTGTGTAAATGATGATAACATATTATTCTACTATAAATTGTGACAAATTTAGTAAGGATTATTTTGGTATGTTGTTTAAGAAAAAAAGCTATGATAACTTAGTTTTTTTGTATAAAAATGATGAGGGAATGCTGTTTAAATGCATTTTAGAATTTTTATAATATAATATAATTTTGGAAAAATAAAAAGAATCTCCCTTTTTACAATAGTGATTGTAGAAGGGAAACTCCTAAATTGTAAATATTCGTTTTAGATAAAGTTATTTTTCCATGAGTGATTCTAATTGACATACAATTTCTTTAAGCAATTCATTAACTGTTAATTGATTTTCTGTTTCTCCTTTTAGGAGGGCAGCTTGCAACAGCTTCGCAAATTCATATGAATTTACCTTTGGCTCCATTTACTTAACACCTTCTACTAAATTCATTCTTTTCGCACTTGTTTTATTCGAAAATGGCAAAACAATAATATACATAGTATGACTGATTTTTAATTTTTGTGACTCGTTGCAATTAACTTTACAATTAGGTTATCAGATTGTAAGATAGAAATAAATAGAATGTTCGTTATAAAGTATTTTTACACCCCCAAAAAGAACAGATACTGCACGAAGGATATAGTACATAATAATAAAAGATAAATTCCATTCCTTAGTATTAAAGGGAGGTAAAATAATGATAAAGCTCAATACAGATATTGATCAATTATTGGATGCAACTATAGATATGGCTGATGAGGATTTTAGCTCTTTAATTAAATACATCGAGATTGATACATTACTTAAAATAACGGAAGACTGGTAACATCTATTTTCACCTCCACTCAAAATTGAGTGGAATTTTTATTTTACATAAATTTTTTATAACAATTGTAACGAATTATCTTACTACTCCGTCAATTTTATTAAAGGAGTGAGTACGATGAGGAAAAAGCTATACATCATAACAGGGCTCGTTTCATTTATTGTCATAATCTTAATTGTATTCCTAAATACTCAATTACAAGTTGTAAGTGAAATTGAAGAGAGGGCGTCTGTTTTAAAGAACAAGGTGTGGCAGATACACTTTTCAAATAGGATTGATCCGAAAAGTGTAAATGATGGTACTGTTTATGTTTTAAATGAGAAAAATGAAAAAGTAGACATATCGCTAACTTTAAATGAAGACAAAACGGCGATACTAATTTTACCGCCATATGAAGGTTACAATCTTCACCATCCAAACTACACATTATATATTTCGAAGGATATTCAATCAAAATTAGGTCGAAATTTAAGTGTTCCTGAACAAATTAGTTTTATCGTAAAAGAATCTTTGCCTAATGCAGAGTCAAAAAGTAATCTAAATGCTTATTTATTAAAAAGGCTTGCGAATGATGAGATAATACCAGCTACAGCAGAAAGTAAAGAAGATTCGAAAGCTGCAGATACAGCGAATGAGAGTGGTCACTCTGAAACGAATGTCCAGGTTCAAGGGATTGATGAGGGAGACATGGTTAAAACAGATGGCACACATATTTTCCAAGTAATAGATGGCCAGCTGCAAATTGTTAAAGCAGTACCGGCTGAAAAGATGATTTTAGAAACATCCATTACATTTGAACAGTCATTTCATCCCTATGAATTATTTTTACACAAAAATCAGATGATCGTAATGGGTAACAGTTATAAAGAGATGAATAATTCACAAAACAAAAGCGTGGAAGACAAACGAATTGCTCCTATTTATGAAACAACGAAAGCGATGATTTATGACATAAAAAATATAACAGCACCTGAAAAAATTAGAGAGATTGATATTGAAGGTTCACTTGTTTCGTCAAGGTTAAAGGATGGAAAAGTATATTTAATTGTAAATAAATACCCTGATATTTGGCTTTTAAGAGAAAATCCTGAACTCGACATTCGACCAAGATACTATGATTCAGCTAAAAATGGTAAAATGCAAGCGGTCAATTATGCTGACATTCAATTATTCCCAAATTCAAATGAAACGAATTTTACCAATATCGCCGTTGTAGATTTAGAAAAGCCACATGCAGATATCGCTCTCACAACCTATGTAGGTAGTGGAAATCAATTGTACATGTCGAATAAGAATCTTTATTTAGCCATCACGAATTATGTTCCAATGACGAAGGAGGGAGGTCATTTATACAATCCGAATACGACTATTTATAAATATTCGGTGGATGGTATGAAGGTTAATTTTCACAGCTCGAGTGAAGTTCCAGGTACAGTTCTCAACCAGTTTTCGATGGATGAATACAATGGATACTTCCGTATTGCGACAACAAGTGGTCAAGTTTGGGATGAAAAGCGACCTTCTGCAAATAATCTCTACATTCTAAATGAAAACTTACAAAAGGTCGGACAACTAGAAGATTTAGCAAGGGGAGAACGAATATATTCTGCTCGATTTATGAATGACCGTATTTATATCGTTACTTTTCGGGAAACAGATCCTTTGTTCGTTATTGACGGTAGTAATCCTGAGCAACCGAGGGTATTAGGAGAATTGAAAATACCAGGTTTTAGTAATTATCTCCATCCATATGATGAAAATCATATAATCGGTTTTGGACACGATACGAAGGTTGCAGCAGGGAAGAATTCAGGAAATCAGCCACTTATTTTAACAAATGGAGTAAAAATCTCCATTTTCGATGTGAGTGATATGGCGAATCCGAAGGAAAAATTCACTGAAATTATCGGAGGAAGAGGTACTTACTCACCATTAAATTACGACCATAAAGCACTGCTATTTGATAAAAAGAAACAATTGTTTGCTTTTCCTATTACAGTTTATGAAAATGTAAAAACAAATAATGAAAATGAGTTTGATTCCACCTTCGAATTTCAAGGGGCGTATGTTTACAATATAGATATAGATAAAGGTTTGGCTCTTAAAGCAAAAATTACCCATCAGGATGAAAATGCTCCATATGAAGAGTGGGAGAATAATATCCACAGAATTATGTATATTGATGATACATTATATACTTTATCTCCAAATAAAATGAGTTCATTCGATTTAAACTCTTACAAGCAAAAAGGTGAATTAATTCTTTCAAAGTAAAAGAAAAGCACCCGAAATTGGGTGCTTTTTGTATTCTAAAGGGGAGAGGCTTAGATTTTTTTTAGAGTGCATGTGTAGGCTTTAGTCTATGTCAGGGGAATTTACCATTATACCCGCTACTTG
>JAEWIG010000164.1 GCA_023387295.1 Bacillota bacterium
TCTGCAACACCATCAAGCAAGTCTCTAGCTTCAACATTCCCTATAAAATGAATATCTGCTTCCTGCAACAACTGAAAAGCGTGCTTCGTTAGCTCATTTCCTTTTTTCTCTTCGGTACCGATATTTAGAAGACCGACCCGTGGATTAGCTACTCCTCGAACCTTTTCAGCATAAATCGAGCCCATGAGCGCATACTGTAGCAAATGTTCAGGCTTTGCATCTGCATTTGCACCAACATCTAGGAGCAAGAAGCCCTCACCACCGATTGTTGGTAATGTAGGGGCTAGAGCAGGACGTTCAATTCCGTCTATTCTTCCGACAACAAATAGTCCAGCAGCCATTAATGCCCCTGTGTTTCCCGCAGAAATACAAGCATCTGCTTTCCCTTCTGCAACTAATTGTGCTGCTATTACCATCGAAGCATTCTTTTTTCTTCTTACTGCTCTTACTGGCTCATCAGTTGATAGAATAACTTCCTCTGTATGTAAAACTTCAATTTGATTTTGATTTGTTAGATGCTCATTTATTCTTTTTTCATCCCCAACTAGGATAATCTGAATATCATTAAACTGTTCTGCAGCTTTCATTGCACCGAGAACAATTTCCTTTGGAGCATGGTCTCCACCCATTGCATCAATAGCTATTTTCATGCTGTGTTACATCCTTTATTATTATATTTTGAATCCGTTTTTTTAAATATGTTGGTACACCTGTTGATTTCCGCTGCGGGCACTTGCTTTCCGCTCCAATCAACTCAGATAGTTAAATAAAAATTGCTCTATAAGCAACATATTTTACGAAAGCAGATATACTATTGTCTGCCCTTAGAACGAGACATGACAAATTCGCCTTTAAAGACTAATTCATTGTTTACAAAGCTTGTGACCTCGACAATCGTTCTTCCTTTTTCCGCATCCGTTTTAATGGCCTTTGCTTTAGCTATTACTCTTTCATTTTCTTTCACTGAACGAGTAAATTGAATATTAGCTTTTGCAGTTAGGGCTAGCTCATCATCAATAAGGGCGACAGCTAAAGAATTTGCTTGGGCAAATAAATGATGTCCACGCGCTATTTGATTTCTCTTAAAAACATGCTCTTGCTTAATATCTAAAATCGATATCGCTGTATTATCCAACTCGATATCGATAATTTCTCCAATTACTTCATCGATCGGCAAAGCCCGTACTTCTTCATCGAATTTTTTTTCAGCGACATTCTTTATCCGTTCCCTCAACTCTGGGATAGATAATTCAAGCCGGTCTAAGCGGATCGTCTGGACACTGACTCCAAACTTTTCAGCTAAATCCTCGTCAGTTATGAAAGGATTCTCTTTGATTGTCGCAGTTAATAATCGCTGTCTATCCTTTTTATTTCTTCTCATTTATCACACCGTCCGAGATATTATGACTAGGTACTAATAGTAGTATATAATCAAGAAAAGCATTAATCAAGCTTTTCTCCTTCTAATACACCTGAATCTTTTAAATAATTTCTTAGCATTTCAAATTCTGATGACCGCCAAAACTCTTCTGTTTGAACGAGGATAGCTGTGTCATTTCTTGCTGTTTCTAATGCACGATAATCATGAATCATATCCGCGACTTTAAATTCTGGAAGTCCACTCTGTTTCTTTCCAAAGAAATCGCCAGGTCCCCTTAGTTCAAGATCCTTTTCACTTAAAACGAAGCCATCATTCGTATCGGACATAATTTTCATCCGCTCTTTACCTACCTCTGTCTTCGGATCAGCAAGGAGGATACAATAGGATTGATCACTACCTCGCCCAACCCTACCTCTCAATTGGTGCAGTTGAGCAAGTCCGAACCGCTCTGCATCATAGATAACCATGATTGTAGCGTTAGGGACATTGACACCTACTTCGACAACCGTTGTTGATACGAGGACTTGAAGCTGATTAACACTAAAAGCCTTCATCACAGTATCCTTTTCTTCTGCTGATAATCTACCATGCATTAAGCCAACGCGATACCGCCCATGAAAATAATGTGTCAATGAACTATGAACATCAATGGCATTTTGAACATCTAATTTATCCGACTCTTCAATAAGCGGACAGATGACATATGCCTGATGCCCAGCTGCTAATTCCTTTTCCACAAAACCGAGCACACGCTCTAGCATATTTTCCTTTGCCCAATATGTCTCAATCGATTTTCTTCCTGCAGGCATCTCGTCAATAATGGAAACATCCATTTCACCAAAAACAGTAATGGCAAGAGTCCGAGGAATTGGGGTAGCGGTCATGAAAAGCACATCAGGGTTTTCGCCTTTTTCACGCAATATCCTTCTTTGCCCAACACCAAAACGATGCTGCTCATCCGTAATCACAAGTCCGAGATTTGCAAAAACGACTTCTTCTTGAATTAATGCATGGGTACCTATTAATACGTCAATTTCCCCATCCTTTAATTGCTGTAAAAGTTCTCGTCTTCGTTTGCCTTTAATTGAACTCGTTAATAGCTCGCTCCGAATATGAAAAGGCTCTAGCATTAATCTTAGGGATTCAGCATGCTGTTCAGCCAAAATCTCTGTTGGTACCATCAACGCTCCTTGAAAGCCAGCAGTTTTACTAGCATATAATGCAATTGCCGCAACCGCCGTTTTTCCAGATCCTACGTCACCTTGCAAGAGGCGGTTCATCCTGTAAGGAGATTTCATATCTGAGAGAATTTCATTAATAACTCGCTTTTGGGCATTTGTTAATGAAAATGGGAGGGATTGGATGAAAGCTTTTAGCATTTCGAGGTTGTAGCTTTGGATTACTCCTTTTGAATGCTCTCTTTCCACTTTACGCAAAGCTTGCATTTTAAGTTGAAAATAGAAAAATTCTTCATAAACAAAGCGCCTTCTTGCTTGTTTCAAATCTTCTTGATTTGGAGGGAAGTGCATGATCTTTAGCGCGTCCATTCGATTCATCAATTTATATTTCATTAAATATCGGCTTGGTAATGTTTCCTCAATATACTGACCATATTGAGAAAAGGCTAGATTGATAAATCGTCTTATTCCTTTAACCGTTACTTTTCCCTTAACTGTATAAATAGGTTCGAAGTCTTTGCTGATCAATTGATGACCAACCTGTATTTCATTTACGGTAATTGTTTGGCGGTGTTGATCCCATTTACCAGTTACTGTTACATTTTCATTAATCATCAATTTACTTTTTATATAAGGTTGATTAAATAAAACAGCTTGGATAAGATATCTACCCACCAGTATTCTTACCGTTAATCTCGACCGCTTTCTCCCATAGTACATGAGTGTCGGTTCACTATGAATCTTCCCTTCAACAGTTACTCGTTCATCGTGCTTCACCTCAGCTAAATCTCGCAAACGATAATCTTCATAGCGGTAAGGAAAGTACTCAAGTAAATCTTTAACTGTTAATATATTCATCTCAGCTAAGGCTTCCGCTGTTTCTCCACCAATTCCTTTAATAACAGATACAGGCTGGGTTATTTGTTCATTCACGATTCATTTAACGGAGTACATATAGGTCTAGCTAAGTTGTCCACCTACGATCACACCCGTTATACCTCCTTGCCGTAATTCTTGAAATGATTTCTAATTAGCCAAAAAAGAAGGAGCGTAACCCCTTCTTCTTTTCATAACTTATTCAATTGAAAAAATGAATGCATAAAGTGGTTGATTTCCATCATGCACTTCAATTTCGACATCTTCGAATTGTTCTTCGATATAGCTTTCTATTTCTGCTACATCTTCATCAGTTGCATCTTCACCTTTTAAGATCGTTAAAATTTCAGATTCTTCATCGATCATTTCAGCGAGTAAATCTTTTGCAACTTGTACCTTATCTTTATTTTTTACTATAATTTGCCCCTCTGCAATCCCCATAAAATCATCTTTTTCAATTTCAAGACCATCTATGCTTGTATCGCGAACAGCAAATGTTATTTGACCAGATTTTACATGTTTTAATGCATCCGTCATGCCTGCTTCATTTTGAGATAAATCAGCACTTGGATTAAAAGCAAGCAATGCTGACATACCTTGTGGAACAGTTTTTGAAGGGATAACAATTACATCATGGTCTGATACTTCCGCTGCCTGTTGTGCAGCCATAATAATATTTTTATTATTAGGAAGAATGATGACCTTTTTGGCGTTAACTTCTTGAATCGCTTTTACAATATCTTCTGTACTTGGATTCATCGTTTGCCCGCCTTCAATAACGGCATGTGCCCCAATACTCCGGAACAAGTTAGCAATTCCACTTCCCATTGACACTGTTACAATCCCGTATTCCTTTAATTCCTTGGCCTTAGGCACTGAATCAGAAACAAGGGGTGTATGAACCTCATCAACGATGCTTGAATGCTGCTCTCTCATGTTTTCTATCTTCATATTAATGAGACTACCGTACTTTTGACCATACGTTAAACAAGAGCCTGGCTGTTCAGAATGGATATGTACTTTTACAATCTCTTCATCAGAAATAACGAGTAAGGAATCGCCATATTGGCTTAAATCCTGACGAAAGCTTTCTTCAGAAAATGGATTTTCAGCGAGTTTTTCACTTTCGAATTTGACCATAAACTCCGTGCAATAGCCGAAGATAATGTCTTCCGTATTCATGAAACTTTGAACACTTTTATGATGTTCAGCACTAACTAGCTCATCCATCTTTGGTTGTGCTGACGGTGCATCAGGTAGCTGCTCACCTTTTAATTCGGCTAGAAATCCTTCATAAACAAAGACTAGCCCTTGACCACCACTATCAACAACTCCAACTTCCTTTAATACTGGTAACAAATCTGGAGTGCGCTCTAAAGAAGCTTTTGCTTCCTTGACTATAGCTTCCATAATCGCAATAATATTGTCCTCATTTTTAGCTACTTGAACTCCTTTTTTAGCGGCATCCTTAGCAACCGTTAGGATTGTCCCCTCTACAGGCTTCATAACTGCTTTATAGGCGGTTTCCACTCCGCTATTTAATGCAGTAGCAAAATCCTCAGCATTAATTTCAGCCTTTTGTTCAATAGCTTTCGAAAAACCACGAAACAGCTGCGATAAGATAACCCCGGAATTTCCGCGAGCTCCCATTAGCAATCCTTTAGAAAGTGCCGTTCCGACCTTTCCGATATGTGCCTGAACATTATTTTTTACTTCCTTTGCACCGGAAGTCATAGACAAATTCATGTTTGTTCCCGTGTCTCCATCAGGAACAGGGAATACGTTAAGCGCATCTACTAATTTGGCATTAGCAGATAAATGATTTGCTCCTTGAATAACCATTTCCGCAAAACGCTTTCCATCTAAAACTTTAATTGACACAAGTCTTTCCTCCTCACTACGGGTTCGTTACACGAACTCCTTGAACGTAAATATTTACCGAGTCAACAGATAGTCCAACTGTTTGATTAAGAGTATATTTTACTTTTGATTGGACGTTATGTGCAATCTCGGAAATTTTCGTTCCGTAACTCACAATAATATACATATCAATATGTACTTCATCATTTTCTTGGCGTACAATGACACCTCGAGTAAAATTCTCTTTCCGTAAAATTTCTGTTAAACCATCTTTAATTTGGCTCTTAGATGCCATTCCAACTATTCCATAACAGTCAACAGCAGCTCCACCTGCAATTGTTGCAATTACTTCGTTTGAAATGTCAATTTGACCATATTTCGTTTTTAGCTCGATAGACATAATTCGTTCCCCCTTTTTTAAAAAATAAGAAAACGCTAGAGATAGATTGTATTTCTAGCTCTAGGAAAGCTTAAATTTATTATCTGCTAGAGAACATTTTACTATATGTGCAAAAATAATAAAAGTAATAAAAGTTTTCCTCTTTATTATATCTTATTCTCCCCTAGTCTATGTCAAGTGAATTTTCTTGAAAGCCAACTATTGCATTAACGAGGGTTGTGTGATAAATTATTAAAGTATCTTTTAATGCTTGAAAAACAGTTAGTTGTTTTTCTCATTAAATTTAAATCGTCAATTACTAGAGCAGATGAATTATGAAATGTAGCATCAGCTTTTGTTTTAAGGAGGGAAATAAATATGCCACGCAAATGTGTTGTCACTGGTAAAAAAACAACAACAGGTAATGCACGTTCCCACGCAATGAACGCTAACAAGCGTACTTGGGGTGCTAACCTTCAAAAAGTTCGTATTCTTGTAGACGGTAAGCCAAAACGTGTTTGGGTTTCTGCAAGAGCGCTAAAATCTGGTAAAGTAGAACGCGTTTAATAACGTGTAAGGACATCCTATTAGGATGTCCTTTTCTTTTTCAAAAAATAAAGCACCTTCATTTAGAGGCGCTTTTTCTTTTGGTCGTATTAATTTTTTTTGAAAGTTCCTAACATGGCACGGACAATGCTACCTAAAAACCTTGGCAATTTTATCGTATAAAATCTCATTTCTCGTGTCCCTCCTCACAATCTTCCACATCCATATAAGGTCATTACCATCTTATTCAAATAAAAAAGATAAGTACTAATTATTAATTGAATTAATCATTACTTCTTACAACCATTAATATGCCTGTAGAAAATGAAAAATTACCATAATCATTAATTAGTTCATTACTTATACAAAGTGTTGAACCTAACGGAATATGACGATTAGTCAACGGATATTTAAAGCCTTGAAGGCTAAGAGAACGCACCTCCGCTGTAATCGGGATAAATGAGATATATTTCATTAAAGGGTCTTTATTGATTTCATAGCTTCCTGGCGCCTTTAAAAACACAAGGTTTGTTTGATCAATAATTTCAATTGGGGTAGCATTTCCATTTAACACTGGATTAATTAGTAATTGAATGTTTGCAAAAAAATGATCCAATCTACCACCTGTAGCAGCAAATAGGCGAATTTTTTGTGGGCTTTGTTCAAGAGCCCACAAAATCGCTAACTCCATATCTGTTTCATCTTTTTCAGGCTGAAATCGGTGCAAATCACCAACATTTTCTTCAATAATTGCTAGTTCAGCTGCTGTAACCGAATCAAAATCGCCAAAGGCATGTTTAGGCTGGATTCCATGAGAAAGAAGTGTCAGGGCACCTTTGTCTACTCCGATCCAAATATCCTTCTCTGTTTGATAGGGAGTTAATGGCGGTAGAAATTCGATTGGTCCGCCTCCTAAAATATTGATAATCATGCAGTCACCTTATAAGGAAATACCTTTAATAATAGCAATTGCTTTCGCACGATCCTCAGTATTATAAACAGCAGAACCCGCTACAAGTACATTTGCCCCAGCTTCAATGCAAAGCTTTGCTGTTTCTTCATTAACTCCTCCATCTACTTCAATCTCAATATCAAGACCTCTAGCAGTTACCATTTCCTTAACTTCTGCTATCTTCGGTAAAACGGAATGAATAAATTTCTGCCCACCAAAACCAGGATTGACCGTCATAAGCAAGACCATATCTACATCGTTAAGAACATGTTGAATCATACTAACAGGTGTTGCAGGATTTAATACCACCCCTGCTTTAATACCAAAAGATTTAATTAAATGGATCGTTCGATGCAAATGTCTACAAGCTTCAACATGGACCGTAATGTAATCTGCTCCAGCTTTCGCAAATGCTTCAATATATTGATCTGGATTCTCAATCATTAAATGCACATCAAGCGGAAGCTTTGTTACAGGACGAATTGCTTCGACTATTAATGGACCGATCGTAATATTCGGAACAAAATGTCCGTCCATTACATCGACATGAATATAGTCGGCTCCGCCTCTTTCTACATCTTTAATTTCTTCCCCTAATTTAGAAAAATCAGCTGATAATATTGATGGGGCAACCTTTACCATATTAATACCTCGGCTTTCTATCTTTAATTTCCTGTAAAAAAGTTTTGTAGTGCTCGTATCGATAAGATGGAATATTTTGTTCTTCAACTGCAGTTTTAACACCACATTTAGGTTCAGCTAAATGAAGACAACCTCTGAATTTACACTGTTCACTTGCCCTCTCGATTTCTGGAAAACAATAGTTGAGATCTTCCATTTCAATCCCGGTGAACTCTAATGAGCTAAATCCAGGTGTATCAGCAACAAGCCCTTTTCCTACCTTTATTAGTTCCACATGTCGTGTTGTATGCTTTCCCCTGCCAAGATGAGTGGAAATATCATTCGTTTTCAATTCTAATTCAGGATTAATCGCATTAAGCAAAGACGACTTGCCAACTCCTGATTGACCAGCAAAAACGGATATTTCACTCTCTAAGTAAGGTAATAAATCTTTAATCCCTACGTCCGTTTCGGAAGAAGTTAATAAAACCTTGTAACCTGCCTTCTGATAATCAGCAGCAAACCCTTGTATCTCCTTCGTTTGCTCAGCAGTAGTTAAATCCATTTTCGTAATACAAATAATCGGTTTGATGTGATTAAATTCAACTAAAACGAGAAAACGATCAAGTAGAGCTGTACTAAAATCCGGCTCGACAGCCGAAAACACTAAAATTGCTTGATCAACATTAGCAATCGGTGGACGTACTAGTTCATTTTTACGGTCCTTTACCTCTAAAATATAGCCCTCTTTATCGTTTTCAGCCTGAAAAACAACCTCATCTCCAACTAATGGTGTTACTTTATTCTTCCGAAAAACTCCGCGCCCTCGACATTGAACGATTTTTTCTCCGCTCAAAACATAATAAAAACCGCTCAATGCTTTAACGATTTTGCCCTCAGGCATAGCAGCACTCCTTACATAATTTATGAAATAAACATGTTTCTAATATAATTTTTTAATTCATCCGAGAATTATTCCTCATATGGTACTGATCCTTCCTCAATGACGGTATTATCTCTAATGACTTTATAACCACCCTTTTGTCCGTAAGGAATCGTAAAATCAAGGCGAATCTTGAAATCTTCAGTAATATAATGTGTATCATATGGTTCTGTCATATTATGATTCATATCTTGAATATAAATTAGCACTTCTTGTACTTGCCCTTCTTCTGTTGGTGCATAAGGTATGAAGACATCCCTAAATACAGTACTCGGTGGGATTTCTTTCTTTCCTTTCGAAATGACGACCTTAACTTTACTTCCTTTCTTCAATTCAGCGTTTGGTTTAGGATCTTGTGAGATCACTAGACCTTCTGGAATCTCGTCATGATACTCTTCTTTAACGATTTCGATAACTAAACCTGAGGAGTCCTCATATTCTTGTAAAGCTTTTTTATTATAATCTTTTAAGTCTTTTAGAATAATTAACTCTGGACCTTTGCTAACCGTAAATATTAATTCCGTCTCTTCGGGAACAACTTCCTTCCCTTCTTGGATATTCTGTTCTAGTATCGTTCCTGGCGGTTCACTATCATCATTTACTTCTTTCGATTCAATATTTCTAAAATTTTCCTTCTCTAATAAATTGAAAACTTCCTCATAGGAATGTCCTGTATAATCACCAAGTATAAATTTTTCTTTTCCTGTACTTTGGTAAATGGTTATCTCTTTTCCTTCTTTTACCAATTCTCCAGCTTTCGGGTCTGTTTTGATCACATGTCCGGCTTCAACATCTTCATCTGGTAATTCAATTGTTTTTTTAATAATAAAGCCCTCAGATTCAAGCTCTTTAATCGCCATTTCCACAGGTTTTCCAGTAACATCAGGAACATTCACTTCATCAGGTGCAACCAAAATAGGTAATACAAAAACAACGAAAATCCCTAAGACAATTAAGCTAATAAAAGAAGTAACGAGGATAATCGGCCATTTCTTCTGCTTTTTCTTTTCAAGTGGTTGTTTACGCTGCTCATCATAATTCTGTACATCTTTAGCTTCTTTGCTATGAACAACCGTCTCTTCTAAATTTTTATATGTATGTTCATTTGTAATAATCGGAATCGCCTTTGTTGCATCATTATCCTCAGCAATATAAAACTTTTCCTCATTTTGACGGTCTGGATCCAGTGCTGAAATTAGATCAACTTCCATTTCTTCGACACTATTATACCGGTGAAAAGGATCTTTTGCCGTTGCCTTCAGGACAATATTTTCTACACTCTGTGGTATAGAAGGATTCCATCTTCGTAACGAAGGAGTTTCTGATTGTAAATGCTTTAATGCAATAGAAACAGCAGATTCACCTGAAAAAGGTAATCTTCCAGTTAACAACTCAAACATGACAATTCCTAATGAATAGATGTCAGACTTTCGATTAGCCATTCCGCCTCTTGCTTGTTCAGGAGATAGGTAATGGACCGATCCTAATACTGAGTTTGTTTGAGTAATGCTTGTCGCACTTAACGCCATTGCAATGCCAAAATCGGTGATTTTAACATTCCCATGTTTATCAATTAGGATATTGTGGGGCTTAATATCTCGATGAATAATATGGTTTTCATGTGCATGTGAAATAGCGGAAGTCAACTGCTTCATAATTTCGATAACTTCATCGATTCGAATCGGGTTATTTTGTTGAATATATTGCTTTAATGTTTGTCCATCAACATATTCCATGACTATATAATAAATGGAATCCTCTTCACCAACATCATATATATTTACGATATTTGGGTGAGCAAGACTTGTTGCTGATTGGGCTTCTCGATGAAAACGGCGAATAAATTCTTCGTCATTTGCAAAGTCAAGCCGGAGCATTTTCAATGCAACATCACGATCAAGAATCATATCATGTGCAAGATAAACATTGGCCATGCCACCGCCACCGATGGTCTCAAGAATTTTGTATCGCCCACTTATTCTTTTTCCTATCATCATAATGTATCACCATCTTCAGGACTATCCGAATATTCGACGATAACGAGAGTAATGTTATCTTCGCCACCATGGTTATTCGCTAGCTCAACTAGCTCAGCTGCCTTTTCATTTAAGCTTTGAGCACTTTCAAGAATATTGCACATTTCTATTTCTGTTACTTTGTTGGATAGCCCATCTGAACATAGAAGAAGCTTATCATCTTCTTCGAAAATAATGGTTTTGATATCCATATTTACTGTTTCTTCAGTCCCTAAAGCTCTTAAAACCACATTTTTCATTGGATGATGCTCAGCATCCTCTTTTGAAATTTGGCCAGACCGAACTAATTCACTCACAAGAGAATGATCATTCGTTAATTGTTGAAATCCGTTTTCATTTAAAATATAGCAACGGCTATCCCCAACATTAACAATACTCACAAAACGCTCTGTACATATGGCTGCAACGACCGTTGTACCCATGCCTTCACATTCAGAAACTGCTTTTGAATGTTCAAATAAAAGATGGTTAGCTTTCTCAACATTTTCTTTCAGCCATTTTTCCGCTTCGTCAGCAGTACTTAACTGAAAGCTTGCTTCCCATTGTTGCTGTAAATGCTGTAATGCCATTTCACTTGCAACATCTCCAGCACGATGGCCGCCCATACCATCTGCTACGATGGCAAGGCACTGACCATTTTCATTAAGAAAAACTCCCCCATTATCCTCATTATGCTGACGAATTTTCCCTCGGTCTGTTTTAAAAACAGCTTTCATCTTGTCACCTCGTCTCCTCTTTTCGCTCCTTTGCA
>JAEWIG010000170.1 GCA_023387295.1 Bacillota bacterium
CTGTAATGTGGGGTCAATCAGACTTTGTCCTTGCTCTTCATTTCGGCATTTCTTTAATTTCATTTGCTTCCGTATTTTTACTTACGCTTCTTATTTTTGAGGTAGATAGAAAATTCGAAGCAGATAAAATTGTCCTAGATAAGCGTATGAAAAGACATATTCTTGGTGTTACGCTCTATAGCTATATCGTCGTTTATACCGGAGCGCTTGTACGCCATGTAGAAGCAAGCTTAGTTTGTCGTGACTGGCCATTTTGTATAAATGGAGTTTTCGCACTACCTACAAATATGTATGAATGGATTCAAATGGGACATCGTGCTGCCGCAGGTCTTATCTTTATCTGGATCGCTTATATTACCGTACTTGCAATCAAGCATTATAAAGATCAAAAAGTAGTTTACTGGGGATGGATTATTTCATTTATACTTGTTTTCCTACAGGTAGCAGCTGGAGCTTTAGTTGTTATCACACGATTGAACTTATACATTGCACTTGCTCATGCGTTTTTCATCTCATGTTTGTTCGGGGTATTGAGTTACTTTATTTTACTCTCCTTTAGAAGCAAGAGAAATGCTATTGCAATTGAGTCTAGTGAACAAGAACAGAAGGAAACGATTTCTTCTTCGCCCATTACTGCCCAATAAAAACGCAAATGCGAAAAGAGGTACTGCATGATAGCAGTACCTCTTTTCTAATTATACTAGCTTATTTTGTTAGCTCGATTAATAAATCGCCTGTTTGAATCGATTCACCACTACCCACATAAATATCCTTTACAACACCAGAAAATGGCGCTTGAACTGTCGTTTCCATTTTCATAGCTTCGGTAATCATTAAGTGATCGCCTTTTTCGACCTTTTCTCCCTTACTAACCACTACTTTAATGACCGTACCAGGCATTGAGGCCCCTATATGAGTTTCATTATGAGGGTCTGCCTTGATCTTTGAAGCGACTGTCGCTTTAATGCTTTCATCCTTAATGATAACCTCACGAGGTTGACCATTTAATTCAAAGTAAACAACTCTAGTTCCATCTGCTTGTGGCTGTCCAATAGAAACTAGCTTAACAATTAATGTTTTTCCAGTCTCTATCTCTATTTCAATCTCTTCTCCAAGTCGTAAGCCATAATGGAATGTTGGTGTATCAAGAGCTGATACATCACCAAATTGCTCAACCGTTTTAATATAATCCAAAAATACTTTCGGATAAAGGGCATAAGCCAGTTTATCAAAGCTTGTCACTGGGCGACCAAGCTCTTTATAAAGTTTCTCACTTAAATCTTCAAAATCAACATCCTCTAATAGTTCTCCTGGACGGACAGTAATGGGTTCTCTGTTTTTCAAAATTACCTTTTGTAATTCCTTCGGGAAACCGCCAAACGGTTGCCCTAAATAACCTTCAAACATTTCAACAACTGAATCCGGGAAATCTAAAGATTGACCTTTTGTTAAAACATCCTCTTCTGATAGCTGGTTTTGAACCATGTATAAGGCCATATCACCAACTACTTTAGAGGATGGCGTAACCTTTACAATATCTCCAAACATTAGGTTTACACGGGAATACATGTCTTTAACCTCATCCCATTTATCCCCAAGTCCAACTCCCTTTGCTTGTTGTTGAAGATTACTATATTGTCCTCCAGGCATTTCATGTTGGTACACTTCTGTATGCGGAGACATCATTCCTGATTCAAAATCTTGGTAATATTTACGGACATCTTCCCAGTAATATGATAATTGCTCAAGTGCTCGAATATTCATATTTGGTTTACGGTCAGTGCCTTCTAATGCATAATAAAGTGAATTTGCGCTTGGCTGGGATGTTAAACCTGCCATTGAACTTAGGGCAACATCAACAATATCAACACCAGCTTCAATTGCTTTCGCATATGTTAAAATTCCATTACCACTCGTATCATGTGTATGGAGATGAATAGGGATGTTTACAGTCTCCTTTAGCTCGGAAATTAACGTATATGCCGCTTGTGGTTTGAGCAAACCAGCCATATCCTTAATAGCTAAAATATGTGCACCGTGATTTTCTAATTCCTTCGCTAAGTTTTTATAATAAGATAAGTCGTACTTGGTTTTTGTTGGATCAGAAATATCTCCAGTATAACATATAGCTGCCTCAGCTATTTTTCCTGTTTGGCGAACAGCATCGATCGCTACTTCCATCCCTTTTATCCAGTTTAAACTGTCAAAAATTCGGAAAACATCAATTCCAGCATAAGCTGACTTTTCTACAAACTCTCTTATAACATTATCTGGATAGTTTTTATATCCAACAGCATTTGACCCTCTTAAGAGCATTTGGAAAAGAACATTTGGCATTTTTTCTCGTAAAGTTAATAATCTTTCCCACGGATCCTCTTTCAAAAAGCGGTAGGCAACATCAAATGTCGCACCTCCCCACATTTCATATGAGAACATTTCGGGTAATAATTTTGCAGTGGGTTCAGCAATCTGTATAAGATCGTTTGTTCTTACCCTTGTAGCGAGTAATGATTGGTGAGCATCACGGAAAGTCGTATCAGTCAGTAATACTTCCTTTTGTTCCTTAATCCATTTTACAAGTCCGTCAGCACCAAATTGATCAAGTATTTGCTTCGTTCCATCTTGATATTTTTCAGTAGGTTTAACTTTTGGTATTCTCGGCTCATCAAATACTGGTCTTTTCTTTTTTTCCACACCAGGAAAACCGTTAACAGTTACATTTCCAATATATGAGAGCAGTTTTGTTCCACGGTCTCTACTTACTGGGAACATGAATAATTCTGGCGTTTGATCAATAAAGGAAGTATCATATTCTCCTTTTAGGAACTTTTCATGCTTTACGACATTTTCAAGGAAAGGAATATTTGTCTTAATCCCACGAATCCTAAACTCCTGAAGGTTTCGTACCATTTTCGCTGCAGCTTGTTCAAATGTCATTGCCTGTGTTGATAGTTTCACAAGTAAAGAGTCATAGTAAGGTGTAATGACGGCCCCTTGGAAACCATTTCCAGCATCAAGACGAACACCGAAGCCACCACCAGAACGATAAGCCATTATCTTACCTGTGTCCGGCATAAAATTATTTAATGGATCCTCTGTTGTTACACGAGATTGGATCGCATAACCATTAACATGAATGTTTTCTTGTGTAGGAACTACTATTTTCTCACTATGTAGAGAATGACCTTCGGCTACGAGAATTTGTGTTTGAACAATATCAATACCAGTAATCATCTCTGTAATTGTATGTTCAACTTGCACACGCGGATTTACTTCTATGAAAAAGAATTCATTGTTAGAAACTAAGAATTCAACTGTTCCTGCATTTATATAGCCCACTTTTTTCATTAAACGGACGGCTGCTTCACAAATGTCATCTCTTAGCTCTTTTGACAATGATACACACGGTGCAACTTCCACTACTTTTTGATGACGTCGTTGAACTGAACAATCTCTTTCATAGAGATGAACAATTGTTCCTTGCTTATCTCCAATAATTTGAACTTCAATATGCTTCGGCTTTTCAATAAACCTTTCTACATATACCTCATCGTTTCCAAAGGCAGCCTTTGCTTCAGATTTCGCTCGCTCATATGCCTCTTTCACTTCACCCAGACTTCTAACGATACGCATTCCTCTTCCGCCACCGCCAAGTGAAGCCTTAATTATGATAGGGAAACCAAAACTCTTTCCAAAGTTTATGACATCCTCAATATCCTTGACAGGGCCATCACTACCAGGAATAACAGGAATATCAGCCAAAATAGCTTGTGTCCTTGCCTTCACTTTATCGCCAAACATATCTAAATGTCTGGATTCTGGACCGATAAAAATAATCCCTTCTTCTTCACATCGTCTTGCAAATTGAATGTTTTCTGATAAAAATCCATATCCAGGATGGATCGCATCAACATCACTAGTTTTAGCAATTTCAATGATCCCTTCGATATCTAAATAAGCATCAATAGGTTTTTTCCCTTCACCAACTAGGTAAGCCTCATCTGCCTTATAACGATGATAGGAACCTGAATCTTCTTTTGAATAAATGGCAACTGTCCGAATATTTAATTCAGTACATGCACGAAAAACCCGAATAGCGATTTCGCCTCTGTTGGCTACTAACACTTTGTTTATACGTCGGCTCAACAACAACACCCCTATTGGAATATTTTAAATGTTTTGGAAATTAAAGTTATGCTTTTCTTTTAAAAAAGCATTCACAGATTATTTCCTGAAATGGCGGAATGGATTAAATATCCATCCAATTCCGCCATAATATATAATAGGTGAAGGATGTTTCCTCACACTTATTTTATAAAATTAGTAATAATTCTTTCCTAAAGTATTTCGCATTTGTATAGGTTTTTTTACTTCTTCTTTGTCCTTGTTTTTGTACTTATATTCATAATTTGTAAACATTGATACATTAACGAGAATTCCCATCGCTAACGATAATTGCAATAGCGATGATCCTCCATAACTAACAAACGGTAAAGGGACACCAGTTAGAGGAATAACACCAGATACACCAGCTAGATTGATAAAAGATTGGATGCCAATCATACTAGAGATACCGATTGCTAGTAAACTACCAAAAGCATCCTTACATTTCAAACCAATATATAATCCTTTCAATACGATATAAGCAAGTAAAAGAAGGACAAAACCAACACCCAATGCTCCAAGCTCCTCAGAAATAATAGCAATAATAAAATCAGTATGCGGTTCTGGTAAGTAACCGAGCTTTTGAATGCTATTACCGAGTCCTAAGCCTTGAACACCACCGGCACCAAGAGCTAGATAAGAGTTAATCATATGGTAACCAATATCAGGATCAGCAGTAAATGGATTAATAAAAGCATCGATACGCCCTAAACGAACTTCTGAAAACAGCTTGTCTTTTATTAGTAAGATAAAAGGTACTGCAACTATTAACCCTAACATACATAGTCTCAAAATATTCTTCAGATTCATGCCAGAACAGAGAATAACGGTTGCAGCAATTAAAAAAATAATCGCAGCTGTACCAACATCAGGTTCAATAACAACAAAGCCACAAGCTAAAATCAAATAGGCTAACGGAGGAACAACACCTTTATTAAACTCATTTATGTATGATTGCTTCTTTGCATATACAGCTGACAAATAAATGATCATCGTTAATTTCGTAAATTCAGATGGTTGAAGCCTAAGAGGTCCAATCTTAAGCCAGCTTTGTGCATTACCTGCTGCATGTCCAAAAAGATAAATCGCAAATAACGCCCCCAAGGAGAGGAACACCATTGGTATGAGTATCTTATTATTTTGCAATGCTTTATAAGGAAATAGAGCCATTATCAAAAATGCTATACCCGCAAGAAGTAAATTAATCTTTTGTTTATCATAAAAATAATCACTAGGATAATGATATCTCTGTACTGCAGTTACCATACTCGCACTATATATCAT